>NZ_JAYKTT020000082.1:0-93657 GCF_038404745.2 Chlorogloeopsis sp. ULAP02
AATGCACCGCGTGATTGTGGTGCGTTACGACTATGTAAGGATTTGAGAGTTAATGAGAGTGAGAACTAGCCGTAACACAGCCTACTTACTACTTACTGTTTACGAAGGGTATTTTACCTTCTGCCATCTGCCTTTTAAGAATTGGCAAATTCCGCACGCAACTGACTGACAACCCGATCGAGTCCCACGGAATGGGCTGCTTTGAAAAGAATACGATCGCCTTCTCTCATAAAACTCTTCAATCTCGCAGCCAAATCTGCATGAGTTGTAAAACATTCTGAGGGAATACCTTGGGCGCTTTGAGCTATTACTTCGGCGTCTTGTCCGTCTACCAAAACCAACAAAGCATCCAGGTTCAATTTTCGTACTGTTTCACCAACTCGCTGATGTAACTGGTGCGATCGCTCTCCCAATTCTTTCATTGCACCTAATACAGCAATTCGTCGTTTACCTGGTGTGTCTGCCAACAAATTTAGCGCTGCTAGCATAGCTTCTGGTGCAGCATTGTAAGTCTCATCTAATATTACTACATCATTGGGCAATTCTAACCGCTGCGATCGCCCTTTTGGCATATCCACCTCGATGCCAGATTTCAAAACTGACCAGTCAATGCCCAAAACCTGCGCTACTGCCAAAGCTGCCATGTAATTAGCACCAATGTGACGCCCTGGCATGGGTAGGGGTAATTGCATACCTGCGACTTCTATAGTTTCGCTATCTATCAACTTGCCCTGAATATCTCCGCCATCAAAGCCAAAAGACACTACTTTGCCTTGCCAAACCTTCGCTGCCATCTCCATTAATAAGGGATTGTCGTGGTTGAGAATCGCCACACCATCCTTGGGCATCTCTGCTAATAACTCACACTTAGCAGAGGCGATCGCTGCTTCAGAACCAAGTAACTCTATATGTGCTGTCCCGACATTAGTAATGACGCCAATTGTCGGACGGGCAATTTGCGTGAGTTCGGCAATTTGTCCCTTGCCGCGCATCGCCATTTCAATCACAGCAAAGTCATTTTCTGCACTTAGTTCTAGGAGAGTTTTTGGAACGCCAATTTCGTTATTAAAGTTGGCATGAGTCTTGTGAACGTTTCCCTGGGTTGCTAAAACGGCGGCGATTAATTCTTTGGTAGTGGTTTTACCCACAGAACCAGTTACCCCAATCACTGGGATCTCAAAGCGATCGCGCCACCATCTGCCGATTTTTTGATATGCTTTGAGCGTGTCTTTTACTTGCAACACGGGAAATTGAGGATTCTGGTATTCAAAATCCACAATTGCTGCTAAGGCTCCTTTGGCGATCGCGGTTGATACAAAGTCATGCCCATCAAACTTTTCGCCACGTAAAGCCAAAAAAACTTCACCTGGTTTGAGGATACGCGTATCAGTTTGGATACCGCTACTTAATTGTGCTAATGCTGCATCTGATAAATTTGCAGGTTTGGCAACCAGAACGTCAATCAGTTGATTTAGGGTGGCAGAACAAGCCATAATTTGAGACTTTGGGATTCTAAAAAAGTTGTTTGTGAAAAGCAAAGGCTGCGAGGAAAAAGCCTTTAAATCCTATAATTATTTTGTAGATACTATAAAGTATCGAAGCTAACATTTTTACAAATACTTGTCAAAAAAGTGATTGGTAGTTAGTCTATATATTTCTAATAAACTAAGCTAAAAATTAGCTGAATCGCAGTTTTGGCAATAGTTTTAACTCAATTGAACCGAAACTGTGATGACTATACCACCGATCAATAACTACGAGTTTCAGTATCATCACTATTAAAGTGGACAGCACTGCTTGGATAAATATTCGCGATCGCTTTAGCTAGCTTTACTAGAATAGTTGGAATTTGTTGTGTTTGAGATGGAGACTGTGGGGCTTCTTGCGATGTAGAATTAGCTTCATGAGCGC
Organism: Chlorogloeopsis sp. ULAP02; assembly: GCF_038404745.2. NCBI lineage: Bacteria > Bacillati > Cyanobacteriota > Cyanophyceae > Nostocales > Chlorogloeopsidaceae > Chlorogloeopsis > Chlorogloeopsis sp. ULAP02. The sequence goes on from NZ_JAYKTT020000082.1 coordinate 1,912, forward strand.
ACTTGTACAACAACCAAAGGCTCAAAGCAAAAGAGGTTAGGTACTAGGAGGAGTTTTAAACTATGGTCGCAAGTGAATTTTCTCCTCAAAACTTTTCTGAGCCAAGCCAAGAGAGTTCACGACGTTCAGCCAGAGAAATTATTCCTCTACTTCTAGAGTTAATCCAGCCGCACAGTGTGGTTGATGTGGGTTGTGGTGTAGGAATTTGGCTATCTGTTTTCAAAGAATTTGGGATTGAGGATTGCTTAGGAATAGATGGCGACTATATAGATACAGAAAATTTACAAATTTCTCCAGCAGAATTTTTGTTATTTGACTTAAAAAAAACACTGCAAATAAATAGAAAATTCGATTTAGTCGTATCTCTAGAAGTCGCTCAAAATCTCCCCATCGACTCTGCCAAAACATTTATCGATTCCCTCACCAATCTTGGATCTGTTATTCTTTTTTCAGCAGCTATACCTTCTCAAGGAGGAACATACAGCTTAAACGAACAATGGCCAGATTATTGGCTGCAACACTTTCAAAGAAATGGGTATGTAGTAATTGACTACCTCAGAAAGAAGATATGGAATCATGAAAATGTGGAACCTTGCTATGCTCAAAATCTCCTACTTTTTGTGAATCATAATTGTATAGAAAAATATCCTTCGCTCCACCGGGAATTAAAAAATATCAATACTTCTCAAGTGGCTATTGTTCATCCACAGATTTATTTAAAAAGCTTTTCTGTAATAGAAAATAAGCTTAGAAGTATCAGCCTAGACTCTTTAATTTCATTAATTCCTAAGAAGATTGTTGAACAAACTCCATCGGTAATTCCTACTATCCGCGAAATCCGACAACAACTTGCCGATTTTTTACTTACCATACCAACAGAGAGTATTGAAAATACCTACTCAAGTAGTGTGGGTAAAGTGCATCAACTGATTATAGATAGCGGCATTAAAGGTGAACTGCTAACAGATACAGAGCAGCATTTTGTAGATTCGCTGACAGCAAATATTGCTAGAGGATTTGATGATCCCAAGGCAATTCAATATCTACTAGTAGCCATGCTGTATCGCCAGGCTTACCATTTACCATTGACGTATGATTTTACCTGTACTCCCCTTTGGTTTCTAAAAGAATATCTAAAATTTATTCTTTACTATCCAGGTTATTTTCAGGAAGTGGGAGAGGTAGATAAATATTATAAGCATATTCAAAAACTAGTAAATTATGTCAATATTAACTTCTTCAATAACCAGAACTCAGAATTATGGCATAATATTGCTTCATTTGTTGTTAAAAGTATTAAGATTACATATCTATACTTTAGTATCGAAAATTTGCGCGATATTTTTACGAAAATTGCTGATATTGCAGAGTTAGTATTGAAACGTAAGCACTACAAGATTGATTATACTTTTCCGGAACGACTTGTAAACCGAAAAAAAATTCGTATCGGAGTGCTTAAAAATCATTTCCTTCCGCACCCCGAAACTTACAATACACTTCCTATTTTTGAGTATTTGGATAGAGATAAATTTGAAATTATTTTATATGCCACTGAAGTACACGATCACCCTTTGGAGCAGTATTGTCAGAGCCGTGCAGATCGGTTAATTAAACTACCTAATGATACTCATAGCCAAGTGCAGGCTATACGTGCTGATGATTTAGATATCTTATTCATCGCCACAACCTTCTTAATTTCATTAGTTTTGCATCGACTAGCACGTATACAGACTACTTATTTTGTTTCTCCTGTAACTACAGGAGCGCGAAATGTTGACTACTACATTTCTGGAAGTTTAGTAGAACCTTTGGAAGCACAAGCACACTATCGCGAGCAATTAGTTACTGTTAATGGCACTGGTTTTTGTTTCGATTTCACTAGTGAAGCTGATGCCCCTACAATTCAACTTAATAGAAAAATACTAGGGGTGCCAGACGAATCTGTTGTGTTCATTTCTGGTGCTAGCTTTTTCAAGATTATTCCGGAGTTAAGAATAACTTGGGCAAAAATTATGGCAGATGTGCCTAAAGCTGTCCTATTGTTATATCCATTCAGTCCTATTTGGGATACACAGTACGCTAAACAATTTCTTTTTGGCAAATTAACTGCTTTCTTTGCTAACTATGGCATCGAAAAAAATCGTCTGATTATTTTAGATATTCAAGGTCGCTCTAATGTGAAAGAATGTTTAAAACTAGGTGACATCTATTTGGATTCCTGCCCCTACTCCGGAGCTACTACAACTGTTGAGGCATTGGAAGTTGGGCTACCCACTGTTGTTATGGAAGGTAATGCTCTACGTTCTAGAACAGCAGCAGCCCTGCTACGAGAACTTCAGATGCCTGATTTAATTGCTAATAGTGAAGAGGCTTACGTGCAGTTAGCGATCGCACTTGCTCAGGATGCAAATCTGCGCCAACAAAAAAGCGCCGAAATCAAGCAAAAAATGCAGCAGATCCCTAGATTTATGGATAGCCGCTCCTACTCCAAGCAAATGGAATCGCTATTTCAAGAACTTTGCAGGCAGAAGTTTAACTCAGAGAAATGAGATTATAGAACCCCGACTTTTTAAAAAAGTTGAGGTTCTGAAACCTGCAACTTGTCAAAATCTATGGGTGAAGTACTAGCTTACTCTCAAATACCCGACAACTTTTTCTATTTGTTTTGTTGCCTTCATTTCAGTAAAAAGCTGAATAGCTTGCTCAACATTAGCTTTACTTTCTATAGGTTTTCCTATCTCTTGATAAGTTAAAGCCAAATTAAAATAAGCAATAGCTAAGTCACATTTAGCGCCTATTTTATCTAAAAGTTTCACCGCGTCTGCATGATTGGCAAGAGCTAATTCAAAGTTTTTTTGCTGTCGATAAATTTCTGCTAAACCATTTAACGTTTTTGCTTTTACTTGCATATAATGACTTTCTTCAGCAAAGGCTAAAGCTTTTTGGAACATTTCTTTGGCTTTGGTAAAATTTCCTAAATTAACATATGTTTGTCCTAGTATTTGAATGAAATAAGCAAATCTCCCAGCTTGTTCTACGATTTGCTCTGTAATGATACTGTGATAAATGACATCTGCTAACGCGCAAGATGCCTCACGCAAACCTAAGTAAGAATTGACTAAGGCTAAACACACAGAAGCTTTTTCTGCCCAGCGATGGTGTTCGGTATTTTGAGCCAGGTAAATAACTTGCTGAAATAATTGGGCAGCTGCTTCTAATTCCCACAAATCAATTTTATAAAGTCCAATACTTAAGAGAGAATCTACCTCTAGCATTCGCAAATAATATACTTTATGTTTATTTCCCTGCTTGGAAATGAGTGATTTCAGTGCTTGAGTAGCAAGATTAATTGTTTTTTCTTGGCATTTAATCGCTAGATAAATTTTGCCTGTAATCCAGTATAAATCACCTAAAATATTATATAGTTCGCTGACATTTTGATTTTCATTAACATTGCTAAGAACTTGAGTAATAGCAGCAATTAAAGGCTGAAGCCAACCCATACGATACAGTGTGCTACCCAGTGGTAAAAACTGTCGCCATTGATTATCTCTACTTTTAAGTATGACTTTTCCTGCTAACTCAAATTCATTTATTTCTATGTAGTGATAATAGGCTTCCAGAGCTTGCAAAGCATCTTTAAAGGTAGAAATTTGTTGTATGCTGGTTGTCCAAAATTCTGCCGCTTTGTGGTTAGCAGTTTCCCATTCATCACTGTTACGCAAACGAGCGATCACTTCGGTACGAATTACCGGATGCAGCCAGTATTCGCCTTGATGACACTCTACTAAAGAGCGATTTCTCAAAGAGACTATAATTTGGCGATGTTGCGAAGGCGGGACATCCCACAGTAAGCTTAATAACCCTTGAGTTGGAATTCGGGATACATCTTGATAGCGATAACAACCCAGACGGCAAAGCAGGCGATAAGCTTGAGGATCGAGGGCTTGCAGGCGATTGATTTGACTGACTGCCAAATTTTTTAAATCTGTTGTAGATAGGGGATCGGCATGATTTTCTTGCCAATAAACAGCCATATCACCGTCAAAATCCTCCTGAATTGAACCGCACAAAATCCCCATTGCTTTGGCATTACCTCCGTAGGCGCGGTGCATATTTTGCAGGGTGATTAAATCAATTGCTAATCCTCGATTGATAAAAAACTGCTGCCATGTAGTTATATCCAAACCAGGAAGACGATAGTGGGATGCATTTACACCAGGTTCGCAAAGGCGATCGCGACTTGTAATCAGAGTCACAGACTGCACCCTTGCATCAGCCAAAACGCGCAATAGCTCTACATAATTGCGGTGGGGAGTAATAAATCTGCCTTGCCCGTCGAGTGCAGGTTCTAGGTTATCAATCAAAATACCAATTCTGCGAGTGTGGAGTTGTCGCTTCAATCGCCCCAGCGTTACTCCAAATTCCACCCCAGGTTCTTCATCAAAATCCTGTTTCAACCACTCTTCCACCACGTGTTCCACAGCAGTGATATTCTGAGTTTCCTTAGCCATCAACAGTTCCAAGACTAAATCGAATCCCTGATGCAGATATTGTTGAGCCAAAGTGGTTTTACCTACGCCGCCTTCACCTTGAATGACGATAACTTTAATACCTTGATTTACTAAATTGTTGAGGTGGGCGATCGCTTCTGATCGTCCCAGAAAATTGGCATTTAACTCCTCATTTGCACCATCTGTGTTTGCAAGCGGGATAGTATGAGGTGAAAATTGCGAGTTACATATTAAACTTGAAATAGCAGTAGTTTTTCTGAGAATACGCTCTAAAGTGGCACGGCAATTATTTTTGTTAATCTTCTCTTTCAATACTTTGGAAAGCAGTTTCCACAACTGAGAGCCTACATCTTTAGCGTGTCCTTCTGTACAACCGTAATAATTAGCAATTTCTAAATATCTTCGACCGTGCCAAACTTGCTGAAGAATAACTTTTTGCAGATCGCTCAACCGTTCTCCGGTATGAGTAGGAATTACGGTGTCTAACCATGCTAATACTGCTTCAGCGTCCATTGTATAACGGCGAGAATATTTAATTGCAAGCGTGAGGGCTAGTTATTGATAGTTTACAGTTCCCATGCTGTCTTTTCGGATAAGTTTCTGTAAATCCGACTTTTTTGCCGACTTTTCCGACAGAGAGTCTCTTGAAGTCAAATTTTATTCTTTCCTCGCGATTGAATAACAATTTACTCACCATCATCATAATTAATGCTGAATAAATTAGTTGAAAAGTAACTCATACCCACTCAGCATCTTCAAGGATAGTTCCTTTAACATTCGCTCCGTCAAAACTGCTAATTCCAATCTCAGCATCGTTCAACAAAGCGCAAAACAAGCAGGCATCCTCGAAGCAAACCCCGTTACCGTAAGCCCGGCTAAAATCAGCGAAGCTTAGATCGGAACGAGAGAAATTAACGTAACTCACATTGGCATCTTGAAAAATAGCATTTCTTAAAATGGCATATCTAATTTTGGTATATGCAGGATGGCGATCTCTACCATAACCCCCACTGAGATCGGCACCAGTAAAGTTAACTCCACTAAGATCCGCTCGATCTAAATTAATTTCCCTCAATACAGCCCCACTCAAATCGGCTCCATTCACGTCAACTCCAGCAAAATCACGCTCCCCAGCAGCGTAACGCTCTAACAACTCAAGAGCAGTCATCTTCCAACTCATAAATTAACCTTTGATTTACCCTCGTTTCTTTGATTAGCGATCACTCTTACATAGCCGTAACACACGCTACTTCTAATTCAGATTTATATTTATTCATATACTATTGATTGTTCTCATCAACTTAGTTATTTGAGTGTCTTGACATCAGGATAATTAAGAATTTTCGCATCAACAGTTAATAAATGACAATCATAAAATCTGGCTGTTGCTACGATTAGTTGGTCAAACGGATCACTATGAAAACTGTTTAATTGAGTTGAATCTACTACTATTGGTAGTGTCAAATCTAATAGCTCTACTCCGGGATAAGCCAAAGCAGTTTCTAACCATTCATTAATAGATAAGGGCAAAACAAGTCTATTTTTTTCGACTAATTTTGCTACTTCCCAGCAAGAAAGAATGCTGACTCCTAAACCCTTTTGCTCATAATCTTGTAACCACTGTCTATGTTGTGCAGTCAATCGTGAATCGTTTTGTACCCACCAAACCCAGATATGAGTATCAAGTACAATCATTGCAAAACTTCCCAATCTTCCAAAGCAACAGGTTCTGTGGGGTCATCATACCGATATGGTTGCGTGTCGTGTAAAGGATAACGATTTTGATCTGATTGGGGTTTTGGTGCTGCTTGGCGCTGTGGAGTTTTAGCTTCCAGAATAATCACTTCCACAGCATCCCCAGCATGAAAGGGTAAACCTTGCAGCGTCAGTGTTCCATCTTCAGTTAAAATAACTTCGATTTTATGAGCGTTCATCTTACAACTCCTAAAGCCAGGGTGAGGAATGTACGCGCAGTGTAGTCCTGACTAAGAACTGAACAAGAAAATGCTAACTTGGTTCACTTCCCTGTTGCCACAATTCCTGCCAATTAACGATCTACAAATAACCTATCTTACTATTCTCACGCGTATACTCAAGCAGAATCTTGCATCCATCCGACTTTTTCCCCGACTCTTACACTGATAATACAAGTAAAATTTCCTACTTCACCCTACTGACAAACTATTCTGGGATAGCTTAAATTATTTGGCAAGGAGATAAAAATATAAGTAAAAAATTATGCTTGTTGCCCCTAGCCCAACCCCAGAAGATTTAGCAGAGCAAATAGATTCCAATCCCCACTACTTCCAAATTCAGCGCCGCATCCGTTCTTTGATAGAGCGTTATCTTGCCAACGAAAAATTGTGCGATCGCCTACTCGATTTACCAATTCAATTTCAAAATCCCCAACCACGCCCTTGGAAACCGATTGACTGGCAAGCTATAAATCGTGAGCAAATTATCGGTGTAAAACCAGAAGTATTTTTGTCTATTCTTGTGGGGGCAATGGACACAGAAGCACCCATCAGAGGCTATACCCAAACTAGCCGACAATATTTGGAAAAGTTACATCCTCAGATGGCTCGTTTTGTCGGTGGAACTGTTAATGACAATGGAGAGTTAATAGAACCTGGTTTGTGGGAAAAAGAAGAACGTCAGCACACCCCGGCTTTGCTCAAGATTTATTACCAATTAACAGGTGAAAAAATTACCCCTAAGCTTCGCACTGTCAGAGGTTATCTTCCTACTAACGATGCCTATGAAGACTTGTATCGCCACGGCTTACACCGTGTTGCTACCGAATACGGCGCAACCTGTCTTTATATCTGGCTGATGGCTCATTCTACGGGAGTACTTCAGGATGTTTTAGAGGAACTAGTGCAGGACGAAATTAACCACATGACCAAATTTTGGGGCTTTGGGGTATGGGCTTTTCCTGATACATCTCTTGTGCGGGTGGGACGAACGCTGATGAAAACGCGCCATCAAGACTACAAGCGCAACAACCTATTCCGTACTTTGAAACGCATGATGGGGACACTGAAATGGAATGATTGGTCTTTGAGCAATCAGGCAAGTCTCATTTTCACATTCATCTATACAATGCGTCGTCTGTGGATTTGGCATAGTAGCCTGACACCAGAGTATTTGCAAGAGTTATTTGGAGAGAGTTGCTTGTGCCTAGTGAAGGAATGAATTAGCCTCACGCAGAGGCGCAGAGAATAAGAGTTTGAGATATCGAATTTTTGAATTTTATACTCACATTCAGCAAGGCTCAAGATTTTTTAAGTACTCAGACAGAAGAATTACACACATTGTTTTCTTATTTCTTGTCTCCACGAATAAATTTAATTTTGCCGAACTACTTATGACTTCTAAACTTTTCTCAAAACTACCCGCAGATCTAGATCCGCATCGGTTACCCCAGCACGTAGCTGTAATTATGGATGGTAACGGTCGATGGGCAACTAGTAAAGGACTGCCGCGTATTGCTGGACATCGTCAAGGAGCAAAGACGCTCAAAGAACTATTGCGATGTTGTAAGGATTGGGGAATCAAAGCGCTAACAGTCTACGCTTTCTCTACGGAAAACTGGCGACGCCCGACTCAAGAAGTGGATTTTTTGATGCGTTTGTTTGAACAAATGTTGAAGCGAGAGTTAGCCCAAATGCACCGAGAAGGAGTGCGGATCTCATTTATTGGGGATTTATCGATTCTACCCAAGTCTTTACAAGTGGAAATGCAACATTCAATGACACAGACGTTGCAGAATCAGGCAATTCATTTTACTGTTGCAGTCAACTATGGCAGCCGTAATGAAATCACCAAAGCCTGTCATCAGATAGCGGAATTGGTGGAAAGAGGAGAACTCAATTCCCAACAGGTAAATGAAAATTTAGTTGCACAATACCTTGACACAGCAGGAACTTCTGAACCAGATCTGCTGATTCGTACTAGTGGAGAGGTGCGATTGAGTAATTTTCTGTTGTGGCAACTTGCGTATACAGAGATGTACTTTACTGATATTCTCTGGCCGGATTTTGACCGTATGGCGTTCTATCAGGCTTTATTGAGCTACCAAAAACGCGATCGCCGCTTTGGTAAACTTAATACTTCCCTTTCTGCTTAGTGGTAGGATTCCTTCTGCCCTCTGCCATCTGCCTTCACTAATACCGCTCCAGTAAAACTTTCACCTCTGCTTCTAATTCCCAATCTTTCATTGCTTCCCACTCAGCTTCACGCACAGCTAAAAAGGCTGTTGACAACTGGGAATTTAGAGCATTGAGAAGAATATTGTCTTGTTTAAGTTGGGCGATCGCTTCTCCTAAATTTGTCGGTAGAGGATCAATATTTCTGGCTGTGCGCTCATCTTCTGATAAATATCCAGGATCTACAGCTACTGGCTGTCCTAGTTCTAAACCTTGTTGCACGCCGTCTAAGCCAGCTGCTATTACCGCACCTAAAGCTAAGTAAGGATTTGCTGTTGCATCCACAGTTTTTAATTCAAAGTGTGTAGGCTTACCAAAAGTAACAGCACTAGGTACTCTCACTGCTGCCTCGCGGTTATCTAACCCCCAACAACGGAAAGCACCACTCCAAGAATGAGGGCGGATACGACGGTAAGAATTAACACTAGGAGTTGTCAATGCCATCAGTGCTGGTAGATGAGCCAATATTCCAGCAATAAATGCTCTTGCCACCTGCGAAAGACCACTGAAACCTTGCGCATCGGGTAGTAGATTTTCACCGTCTCGCCACAGACTCATATGGATGTGACAACCGCTACCAGCAGCTTCTGGGAAAATCTTGGGTAAGAAGGAAGCTTTGAGATTGTAGTGTTCTGCAACAGCTCGTACTGTTTCTCTAAAAGCAATTTGTCTATCAGCAGCACTGAAAGCGTCAGTATATCGCATGGAAATTTCATGTTGACCGGGGCCTGATTCTGGATAATACTGCTCTACAGGGATACCCTGGGCAATCAACGCCTCGGCAATCTCATTAATGACTTCACAATTGATATCCATTGCTTGGGTAGAGGCGAAGAGTGTAGAGTCTGCGGGTAAAATTCCGTCAGCAGTTTGCCGCAGCAAGTAAAATTCATTCTCAAATGCTGCTTGAATTTCCAACCTCTGACTTCTTGCCGCCTCTATCATTCGCACCAAGAAATGACGCGGACAAAACCCCCACGGCTCGCCATCAAGCATCATATTCCCCATCACACGAGCATGTTTGGGAGAATAGGGCAAAGCAATGAGGCTAGTCCAATCAGGGATTAAGCTAACTTCACCAACTGGCCCTAAACCTGTCTTACGAACAACAGCATCATACATTACCGGAACACCCTGTTGTCCTGCGGATATACCAACACCATACTCAAAGTAGTGGCGCAGCATTTCCACATGTACAGCCTTACCACGAATAATGTTAGCGTTATCACACCAAAGAACGCGAACAAACCTAGTATCAGCTTCTTTTAAAGCTTTTTTGACCTTCTTAAATAGGATATTTTCAGCCATCGCAGTTGGGGAGGGGAAAGTGGGACACGGAGACAAGGGGACACAAAGACGCGGTGACGAGGTGACACGAGGACACGGAGAAAGAGCAAACGGGGAATGTTTTTGATAGATTCTCCGCATCTCCCCTTGTCCTCTGTTTGTCCCTAGCCCCTAGCCCCTAGTTCCTTTTAACACCCATCAACAAAATTGTGTGAGAACCTGAAATTTTTGACTCTTGATGGGAACCATAAACATACATCTTAGTGTTAAAGCCTTCTTATTAATATGCTATTTAAGCCGATAATTCATAAGGTTTCTAAAGTATCTGATAAAGTTCCCCTACGAATTGTTTTAGTTGTTCCGTTCATCCTACAGATTTTTGCAGCAGTAGGACTGACTGGATACCTTTCTCTACGAAATGGGCAAAAAGCAGTCAACGAAATGGTGGTAAACTTGCAGACTGAGGTAGGCGATCGCATCGATCAACACCTTGACAGCTATGCCGCAGCCACTCGCGATCTAACTCAAATTAATGGTGAACAGATTGACTTAGGATTGCTGAATCCAGAAAATCCAGACCGTTTAGCTCAATTCTTATTTAAGCAAGTAAAAACTTATAACGTTGGTTATATCCTTTACGGTTCTAAAACAGGAAACTTTATTGCCTCTGGATACTACCGCGAGTCTACAATTCCAAATCACGGCAATCCAGATATCAGTTTGGTGTTGCTTAATCGTTATGGCAATCGTGATTTGTACAACTACACAACTGATACTCAAGGCAAGCCAGTAAAATTATTTGAAATTACTAAAGATTACCAATTTCAGAAGGAAGGCTGGTACACCAAGAGCGTTGAAACTGGCAAACCAGGATGGAGCGAAATTTATCAATGGGAAACTAATAATTATCCCTTGGCACTCGCCACTAGCCGACCTATTTATGATCAGCAAGGGAATATCATCGGTAGTATTGGTGTAGAACAGCGCCTTTCACAAATCAGTGATTTTCTGCGTCAAATTAAAGTTAGCCAATTAAGTAAGATTTTCATTCTGGAACGCACTGGCTATTTGGTGGCTAGCTCCAGCGATACTCCAGTATTTTCAGTGGTTGCTCAAAAACCACAGCGATTACAGGGTACTCAAATCAAAGATAACTTAATTCGAGCGACATCGAACTATTTGACTGAGAAATTTGGTGATCTAAAAACCATTAAAAATAGCCAGCAGCTAGATTTTATACTGAATGGACAGCGCCAGTTTGTCCAAGTTTCTCCCTGGCAAGACGAATGGGGGCTAGATTGGTTAGTTGTTGTCGCCATGCCCGAATCAGACTTCATGGGACAAATTAATGCAAACACTCTCAACACCATTTGGTTGTGTATCATTGCACTGGTACTAGCAACTGTTTTGGGCATTTATACCTCTCGCTGGATTGCCCGACCTATTTTACGGTTGAGTCGGGCATCAGAGGCGATCGCACAAGGAGAGTTAGATCAAGAAGTTGAAACTTCAGGCGTGAAAGAACTGGGTGTGCTTGCTCAATCTTTTAACCGTATGGCACAACAGTTACGAGACTCTTTCACTGCTCTGGAAAAAACCAATCAAGAACTTGAACTGCGGGTAGAACAACGCACCGCAGAATTGAAATACGCCAAAGAAGCAGCAGACAATGCCAGTAAAGCCAAAAGCGACTTCCTCGCTAATATGAGCCATGAGTTACGCACGCCCCTAAACGGCATTCTTGGTTACGCTCAAATTCTCCTGCGCTCAGAACCAATGACTGATAAGGGGCGCAAAGGTATCAACATCATTCACCAATGCGGCTCTCACTTGTTGATGCTAATCAACGATATTCTTGACTTAGCTAAAATTGAGGCACAGAAAATGGAACTCAATCCCAGTGATTTTCATTTTCCGTCCTTTCTACAAGGTATTGCTGAAATTTGCCGAATTCGTGCCGAGCAAAAAGGAATTGCTTTCGTTTATCAACCGGATGCAGACTTGCCCACGGGCATTCGGGGTGATGAGAAGCGTCTACGCCAGGTGATTATTAATTTATTAGGAAATGCCATCAAATTTACCGAGCAAGGCAGTGTCACGTTCAAGGTAGAGAAGATTAAAAGTTCTGAGTTTTCTGTTTTGAGTTCTCACTTGGAAAAATCACCTCAAAACTCTTACAAAATTCGCTTTCAGATTCAAGATACTGGTGTTGGCATGAAACCAGAGCAGTTAGAGAAAATTTTTCTGCCGTTTGAGCAAGTGGGAAATGCTAAAACACAAGCCGAAGGAACTGGGCTTGGCTTGGCAATTAGTCAAAAAATTGCTTTGCTGATGGGCAGTATATTGGAGGTGAAAAGTGAATTGGGTCAAGGCAGCACATTCTGGTTTGATGTAGAATTGCCTGAAGCCCAAAATTGGGCAAAGTCCTCTAGAGTCGTTCGGCATGGTACGATTGTCGGTTATCAAGGAGTGATCCGTAAGGTGCTGGTAGTCGATGATCGATGGGAAAACCGCTCTGTTTTAAATAGTTTGCTAGAACCAATCGGCTTCGACTTAGTTGAAGCCTTTAATGGACAAGAAGGTTTAGACAAAGCTGTGATAGAGAATCCTGATCTGATCGTTACTGATTTGGTAATGCCGATTATGGATGGCTTTGAGATGCTTAGACATCTGCGTCAGTTATCCCAGTTCAAAGATACACCTGTGATTGCTTCTTCCGCGAGTGTGTTTGAAGCGGATCAGTTCAAAAGTGTAGATGCAGGTGCGAATGAATTCTTACCAAAACCAATCGAGGCTGAGAGTCTACTTCAATTGATTCAACGTTACCTCAAATTAGAGTGGGTCTATGACACCAAAGCCGAACTTGTCATTGCAAAAGCCACCATTGCTAATGAAATGATTTTAGAAACTATCAAAGCACCTTCAGTAGAAGTTTTGCAGCATCTGAATCAGTTAATCGAAATGGGAGACTTGGATGAACTTGTTGAGACTGTTGAGAAACTTAAAGCAGCAGATCCTCAATTGACAGCCTTTGCTCAAAAAATCTCAAATTTTGCAGAAGACTGTGAATTGAATGCACTCACAACGTTCATCAAGCAATTTATTCCAAGTTAAGTAGAGGGCAGATGGCATAAAGACACGGCAATAGGGAGAATATTTTTGATAATTTATCCTGCTCTCCCCCTATTGTTTTCTTCTGTAAGCAGTTCGGTAGGGTGTGTTACGGCTATGCAAGGACTTGAGTTGTAAGAGCAATAAGAACTAGCCGTAACGCATCACAATCATACGATGCGTTATGAACTCCGTTCTAACGCACCCTACTGGTATATCAAGGCTATTTAAATATTAAGAATTTTTCTACTCTTAAATCTTTAGTCAGCAAATTGTGACAAATTATGCATCACTCAGCAGCCGAATTTATTTTAATTGTGGATGATAATTCAACCAACTTGTCTGTGCTATCTCAAGCGCTCAAACAAGTGGGGTTAAAAATTCGTATGGCGATGGATGGAGCTAGTGCCATCAATATTGTCCAGCAGCAATTTCCTGAATTGATTTTGTTAGATGTGCAAATGCCGGGGATGGATGGTTTTGAAACTTGTACCCGTTTAAAAGCAAATCCAGCAACTCAAACCATTCCAATTATTTTTACAACGGCGCTGGCAGATACAGATAGCAAAGTAAAAGGGCTGTCGTTGGGTGCAGTAGATTACATCACCAAACCCTTTGAAGAACAAGAAGTTCTAGCTAGAGTCAATGTTCACTTACAACTGCGACATTTGACTAAAACGCTGGAAGAGAAGAACGCACAACTACAGCAAGGGAATGAAATTCTTGAACAGCGCGTAAGTGAGCGAACTGCTGAACTTTCTCAAGCCTTGCAGGAGTTACAGCGATCGCAACTGCATCTGGTTCAAAGTGAGAAGATGTCAGCCTTGGGGCAACTAGTTGCGGGTATTGCCCATGAACTTAATAATCCGATTGGATGTCTTGTGAGTAATCTGACGCCAGCGTTTGAGTATGTGTCCGATTTAACGCAGGTAATTGAGTTTTATCAGCAGTCTTATCCAGAAGCAGCCCAAAAGCTAGAACAAATACTAGGAGAAGTTGATATTGATTTTATACTACAAGATTTGTTCAAACTACTGAAGTCAATGAAATTAAGTACAGAGAGAATTAAAGATATTTCGATTTCTCTGCGAAATTTCTCGCGTTCTGATGCCACAGCCAAAGTGCAGGTAAATGTCCATGATGGATTGGAGAGTACGCTAACTATCTTGGGGCATCGTTTGAAAGCTGTAGGAAATCGCCCTGCAATTGAAGTGATTAAGAACTACGGGGAATTACCTAAGGTGGAGTGTTATCCGGGACTACTGAATCAGGTATTTATGAATATTCTGGCGAATGCGATCGATGCTTTAGAAGAAACTTTACCTGTCAATCCTCAAATTCGGATTCAAACAGCTGTAGCAGATGAATATGTTGTGATTCAGATTGCAGATAATGGTATTGGTATTCCGCCGGAAGTTCAGCAGAAGATGTTTGATTACCTTTTCACAACTAAAGCTCTTGGTAAGGGGACAGGAATGGGATTATCGATTTCTCGTCAAATTATAGAGGAAAAACACAAGGGTAAGCTCAGTTTGATGTCTCAAGCAGGGCAAGGAACAGAATTTGCGATCGCTTTACCGCTTCGGTGACATTCTCCCCAAGTTTCCTCTTAAGGATTTCTGCTTCTGGTCATCAAACTGCTTATACTTCACTTATCCTGTTTGTTGACCTGAATCTTTACAAGAGAAAATTTTGGTGATGAAATCACAAATTCCCAAATTACCCTTGCCAGAACCCCTTGTAGGCTCAGAAAGCGGCACTTTCACTGAGTTTACAGTCACTCAAAGAATGCCTGGAATTGCTCGCCGAGTTATCGCTGAAAATAATTTTTCACCTAACATTAATGAAAGTTTAGAAAACCTAGCCAATGAACTGCCATCGGGTTATTTATTACCTTTGGTAAATGATACTAATGTAGATTTTGCAGCTTGGGATAAATATCTAGAACCATATAAGGGACAACGTTGGGTAGATATTCCCTGGTTCTTTGCCGAAACTTATTTTTACCGCCTCATTCTCAACATTACTAATTATTTTCTTCCCGGTGAATGGCAAGGTGTAGATCCGTTCCAATTGCAAAAATCTCAAGGTTTAAACACATCTTTAGATGCAATTATTGCTCTGAGCACTCAAGTAACAAATTGGTTGGAAGAATCCCAAAAACATAGTCAAATTCACCAGACTGCTTTGACTGCACTACTATATTTTGCACTTTGGGGTAATCGAGTTGACTTGAGTTTGTGGTCAGCTTTTGAGTCAAATCGCAGTCGTTTTGATATCGAAAACCAAGAAGCTCATATTTTAGTAAATGATGTGTCTAAAGTCACGGAATTGTTACTCAATAATCTAGATCAGCGAATTGATTTTATCGTCGATAATGCTGGATTTGAACTTGTTTGTGACTTATGTTTAACAGATTTTCTATTAGGTAGTGGTGTTGCTAGTCAAGTTCATCTGCATTTGAAGCCTCACCCTACTTTTGTTTCTGATGCCATGATTAAAGATGTATACGATACAACAGAGTTTTTAGCAACATCTGGCGATGAAAAAGTTTCGGCTGTTGGTACAAGGTTGCAAGCATATATTGCATCAGGGCAATTAGTTCTGCGCGATGATTATTTTTGGACATCGCCTTTAGCGTTTTGGGAAATACCAGATTCACTCAAACATGAGTTAGCAAATGCAAGTTTGCTGATTCTCAAAGGTGATGCAAATTATCGTAGATTATTAGGAGATAGATACTGGAATTATACGACTAATTTTGCAGATATAGTGTCATATTTACCTGTTCCGATGGTAGCTCTACGTACCCTCAAGTCAGAAGTAGCAGCAGGCATTCCACCCGAAGTTGTTGAGCAAATGCCAAAATCTGATCCTGATTGGTTAACGAATGGGCAGTGGGGTGTAGTGCAATTTGTTTAAAAAAGTGGCGATCGCTAGAGGCGATCGCTCCAATTCTAGATGTCGTGTGTATCTAATCTCCGATATGCAATACCGCTTTTCCAGGAAAACTTCTGTCGAGCAGTTTTTGTGCCACATCAGCAATTTCTGTCCAAGAAGCTTCTAAATCTATATGGGGACGCAATCGATTTGTTGCTACCAAATTCACAAGCCTTTTTAATCCAACTGCTGCCGATTCGCGTTGTAGTTCGTGAAACAATATCAATCCATATAAACTTGCCCCACCTGTAGCGAAGAAGCGCTGTGCATTGAATGTTACCTCTGCTCCCCCAGAAACACCTAACAGTACCGTCACTCCATTTTCTGCCAACAAGCCTAAAGCTGTTCCTAAAGTCTTGCCACCCACAGACTCAACGATCAAATGATAAGGGCCGTATTCACTAGCTGATGAGAGTTCTTCACCAATGACAACAGAATCCGCTCCGGCATTTTTAACAAAAGACTCATATTCTGGAGTGCGAATGTGTGCTATTACCTGAGCACCACTCAGGCGTGCTAATTGAATGGCGAAGTTACCAACACCACCAGATGCACCTGTAACTAATACGGGGCGATCCAAAAGCGAACCGCCTTTGAGTAGGGCATGGTAAGCTGTTAAACCTGCTACAGACAAAGTGGCAGCCTGAGCAAAGGATACTGATGGTGGTAATTCTGCTAGCGAGTGGGTTGGTACTGCTACTAATTCTGCCCAAGCTCCAGAACGAAGTAAACCGACAACTCGCGTTCCTTTCCCAAACCCCGAACCATCAGCAGCAGGGGTTTCTACTGTTCCCGCTAAGTCCCACCCCGGACGCCAACCAGCTTCAGCAGTGGTAGAACGCTTCACCTCACCTCGGTTGAGAGAAATTGCTGCTACTCTGATTACTGCTTCGTTGGCAGCAGGAGTGGGTGCATCTACATCACGTAGTACTAAACGCTCCTGCGTATTAGGATCGACAACGACAGCACGTATTTTACTCATATTGAAAATGTCCTGAATGATGATATCTCTTGAGACATTATGTTAAGAAATTTCCTCAGGGTGCGATCGCTTTTAGAGGGAAGAGAACAGGGAGCGGGGAACAGGATAACGAGTGTGTAATTAATTTTGTTTAGGTACTTAATTAAACGTAAAATACTTATGTCTAATTATGTCCAAAAACTAGATATTATCAGCCTTCTGCCTACTGCCCTCTGTTCTCTGCCTTATTTATGAAAGAAATCACACGTCGCCAATTTATTGCCACTGCCACCCTTGCATCGGGTTTTACCCTAGCAGTGCAACCCATTTCTGCCCAAGTCATCACCACCGATGCCAAAGGATTAATCGCAGGTGCAGTCAAAATTCCTGTCAAAGATGGCAAAATTCCCGCCTACAGAGCCATGCCTGCTACAGGTAAAAATTTTCCGATTGTGTTGGTGATTCAGGAAATCTTTGGTGTACACGAGCACATTCAAGATATCTGCCTAAGTAGACATTAGAGATCCCGCTTTCTTTACTACAGTTGAAAACACGCTGTTAAAGCTACTGCTAAACCATCTGCTGCATCATCTGGACGAGGAATATGCTCTAATTTCAACTCTCGTGCCACAGCTTGTTGAACTTCGTATTTTTCTGCATTGCCGTAGCCTGTTAAAGCTTGTTTAATTTGGGCAGGAGTAAATTCCACATAAGGCAGATTGTGTTGGGCTAAAACTAGCATAATTACACCCCGTGCCTGGGCAACTAAGATAGTATTTCCCATACGATAGAAGAATAGTTTCTCAATCGCTACCAAGTCGGGTTGTAACTCCTCAATCAAGGTGTGTAAATCTTCGTACAAAATACGAAGCCGTTGTCCCATTTCCGTATCTGCTGATGTACTAATAACACCGTAATCTAGCATATTTATTGAGGTATCTCGTAACTGAGCTTGATTTTGATTACAAATAATTGCTCCAAATCCTAAGGTGGCTAGCCCAGGGTCTAATCCTAAAATTTGCTTTTCCATTAACTTTCAGATCCACGCTCGCCAGGTGTTATGTTACAGGGCAGTTTGACAAGTTTAACTCGACGCTTTTGGTTTCATGGGAGTGAAAAATGTAGTAATTTCACACTTGGACATGAGACCAGGTAGTGTAAATTCTCTGTTAACCATTGTTTGTATTACTGCTCTTTTTTAGGTATGTCAATTGGTTTTTTCAGGCAAGCCCTTAACACTTTGCAAAAGCAGTCGCGCCGTCGCACTCGCCATCGAGTTAACCAATGGTTCAAATGGTTATCCCCAGGACTGTCTGTAAAACGTTGGTTATTAATTAGCGTTGGGGGTGTACTGCTAGCGTCTCTGGGATTGGCGATTTGGGTTAAGCTAACGCCAATTTTTTGGACTTTGGAGCTACTTAGGGGTTTTTTGACAGTTATTACTAACATCTTACCCAACTATATTAGTGGGCCTCTAGTTTTGCTATTCGGGCTGTTGTTGCTTCTTTGGGGACAAACCCGCACGGTGGGTTCAATTACTAAAGTACTAAGACCAGAAGGCGATGAAGAACTTGTGGATGTGTTGCTAGCACATCGTCGGTTGTACCGAGGGCCAAAAATCGTCGTGATTGGTGGTGGTACGGGACTTTCTACGTTATTAAGAGGACTAAAACGTTATAGCGCTAATATTACTGCTATTGTTACTGTTGCTGATGATGGTGGATCTTCGGGACGTTTGCGGCGGGAATTTGGTGTTTTGCCGCCAGGAGATATTCGCAACTGTCTGGCTGCATTGGCAGATGAAGAAAAGTTATTAACAGAATTATTTCAATATCGCTTTCGTGTTGGTGATGGTTTAACAGGCCACAGTTTTGGCAATCTGTTCTTAACGGCAATGAGTGAAATTACCGGGGACTTAGAGCGAGCAGTTGCTGCTAGTTCCAAAGTACTAGCAGTGCGGGGACAAGTTTTGCCAGCAACCCTCAGTGATGTTCGCCTGTGGGCGGAATTATCCGATGGACGCCGCATTGAAGGTGAATCAAAAATTACCGAGGCAGGAGGGAATATTGTCAAAATTGGCTGTACTCCAGCTAATCCACCAGCATTACCCGCAGCTATTAAGGTAATAAAAGAAGCTGATTATATTATCATGGGGCCTGGTAGTTTGTATACAAGTGTAATTCCCAATCTGTTAGTACCAGAAATTGCTGATGCGATCGCTGCTTCTACATCACCCCGGATCTATGTCTGCAACATTATGACTCAGCCAGGAGAAACTCAGGGATACACTGTTAGTGACCACATTCGAGCAATTGATAAGGCTTGTGGTGGCAGAGCCTTATTTAATGCTGTACTGGTACATAAAAGATCTCCTTCTGCCCGCGCACTCATTCGTTATGCTCAACAACGCTCTCATCCTGTCTTTTTGGATCGCGAAGAAGTAACCAAAATGGAACGAAGGATTGTTTTAGCTAATGTAATGCATGAAGACGAAACAGGTT
Organism: Chlorogloeopsis sp. ULAP02; assembly: GCF_038404745.2. Taxonomy (NCBI): domain Bacteria; kingdom Bacillati; phylum Cyanobacteriota; class Cyanophyceae; order Nostocales; family Chlorogloeopsidaceae; genus Chlorogloeopsis; species Chlorogloeopsis sp. ULAP02. Next base: position 21,434 of record NZ_JAYKTT020000082.1, read on the forward strand.
GTGTACGTCACGATCCCCAACGATTAGCACGGGTTTTGTTGCGATGGTACGGTGGAGTTCATCATGGGAAATGGGGAGAGTGGGGGACGTGGGGACAAGGGAGCCAGCGCGTTGCGGAGGTTCCCTCCGTTGTAGCGACTGGCGTGGACAAGGGGAAAGAGGACAAGGGGACACGGGGAGGTGGAGACACGGGGAAGGAGACAAGGAAATAACCCTAATATACAGACGCTTCGGAACTGAAGCGTCTCTACCCGCTGTACGTCCGGGTTTAGAAGATAAATGATCAGTTTAAACGGCAAAATTATCAACAAAACCCGTCCCTAACAACTAACCAATGACCAATGATTAATAACCAATATGAAAATTTTGCTACCAAATACAGAGGCTACGCGATCGCTTGGTATTACTCTCGGTCAATTACTCAATGCTGGTAGCGTCATTTTACTAGAAGGTGATTTAGGTGCTGGCAAAACAACTCTAGTACAAGGTATTGGTGAAGGTTTGGGTATCACCGAAGCAATTGTCAGTCCAACTTTCACACTCATTAACGAATATACCCAAGGACGCCTTCCCCTTTATCACCTAGATTTATACCGCTTAGAACCGGAAGAAGTTGCGGCATTAAACTTAGAAACTTACTGGGAAGGTGTGGAGATATATCCTGGTATTGTGGCAGTTGAATGGGCAGAGAGAATGCCTTACAAACCACATACTTACATAAGTTTATGTTTGAAATATGGAGATGAAGGGACTCGTCAAGCCGAAATAACACCATATAACTGTACCATTAGTAAAGAAATTTCGGCTTTTGGGAAACATTACTAATGTGGCTAATTTTTTACATTTAAATATTTATATCGGCCACTACCACGTTCTCCACAACAATTACATTCCATTGTTATTACTCTTACCAAAGTATTGTTTCGATTGTTGCCAAAATAGATAATTCAGTATTAACATCTGCAAAAATCATGAGATTCATCTAATTTTTTGACTAATATTGCAGATGATTTGAGTATCAAGAAGCGAATCCAATTAATCCCAATAATAGCAGTTTTCAGAAGCGGGAACACAAATTTAAAAATTAGCATAATACAATTAACGCTAGGGTTTCATACACTGTAATCATGGTCGTTTTGTTCTTTTGCAGTGAGTGATTCCGTATTCATTCTCTACAAACTTTAGATAAGAGATCCGGATTCTCATACACTGAAATTTATGAATACTAGTTAAGTGACTATTTCATACCAATTCTTAAATCATTTGCTAAAGTTTATTCTCAGCTTTACTAGAACAACGTGTTTACACGTCGCTAGAGAACAAAATCAAAGCAAACTTGTATAAAATTAAAACTTTTTCTAATTTATTTGCATACTTAGTGTTTTCAAATTAAGTTCGCTATTCACACATGAATAATATTTTTTGCCTTAGTATAACTAAAAATAATATTAAAAAAGGAATACAAAATTCAGAATAATTTCCGGATAGACATGAGGAGTATTGATTGTTCCAGATAAATAAACTAAAAGCACAGCTATCCAACTTCTTATTAGAAGTCAGATATTTTACAGTACACCTTTTAGATTTAATTTGCTTTTTCTACTTCAAAAAGAATTACTGGTTATTTAAAATTATGGCTCGCTTTAGTAGCAGGCGATGGACTCCAGAATTATCAGCATACAGGGAACTTTCTTCCTGATTCTGATTGATAACAGGAACTAAGATTTGAAGTAGCAATGGTGTCCAAATCCCAATGCATCCTAAAGCCAAAATTACTTTTAATATATTTATGTTACTTATACGAGAAATCTTTGGATTTGACTTGGGTAATGTTTGTTTGCTACAAACCGTCTGAGCAGACCAGAAATGTTCATCAAAATTGTAGTAACTCACCGAAAAATCCTCCTCTGATTTGCTTACCTGCACATAAAATGCACTCGGCTTGATGCCTTATTCCTGGTATTGTATAAATTGAAGCTCGCCTGCGCTAGTGTCAGACGTAACAAATACAACTGTAACTTTAGTATGAAGATGTCGTGTGACTAATGTCATGGACTATGGATATTAATAATTAGTAACGATTTGAAAATTCTTGTAACCGACCATCTTCCATTTGAATAATGCGATCAGCTATATCTAGAATGCGGGTATCATGAGTTACAAGTAAAACCGCGCAGCCTTCTTCTTTGGCTAGACTTTGAATGATATCAACTACATCTCGCCCTGTTTTGCTATCTAGTGATGAAGTAGGTTCATCTGCTAAGACTAGTTTTGGTTGAGCTACTAAAGCACGAGCAATTGCTACTCGCTGCTTTTCTCCTCCTGATAGCTTATCTGGGTAGTAATCTACGCGATCGCCCAATCCTACTGCCCCCAGCATGGCTATGGCTCGTTGTTGATACTCTTGTTTAGGAATTTCAGGATGCAGCTTGAGGGACATTCGGACGTTGCCATAGGCGGTAAGACATTTGAGCAGATTGTGGTGTTGAAAGATAAAGCCTATTTGGTTTCGCACTTTAGTTAGTTGTCTTTGAGTGCAACCGTGCAGTTCTTGACCGAAAATTTTCAGGCTTCCTTCCTGTAGCGATCGCAGTCCCCCAATCAGTGATAATAAAGTTGTCTTACCACTACCAGAAGGGCCAGTGAGAATAAAAATTTCTCCTGGGTAAATATTCAGAGCTACGTTACTCAGTACAGGTTTACGTAATACACCTTGACCAAAAGTATGGTTAAGATTACGGACTGCAACGCAAGGTTCCATAAAATTATTTACTTTGATTGTTAAAATACATCTGCTGGATCGGCAGAGCGGAGTTTACTTGTCGCGATCACACCAGAAATGCTACACATAACAACGGTAAGGATAAAGACTTGAATTGCTACACTCAGCTTCATTGTGAGAGGAATTCTTGTCAGTATAACTAACAATTGATAGATACCGACTGAAGCGATAAAGCCAGGAATAAATCCCATCACACCCAGAATAATTGCTTCTTGCAGCACAACCGAAAGAAGTGAGGTATGGGTATAACCCATTGCTTTGAGCGTGGCATATTCAGATAAGTGATCGCTGACATCAGAGTATAAAACTTGATAGAGGATGGTTACCCCAACGACAAAACCGACAATTGTACCAAACTTTAAGATAATTCCTTCCGGCTGTGAGGCATGGAACTGCTGCTCTCGTTGAATCAATTCTTTGTGCGTTAAGACTGCCACTTCTGGAGGAAGAATAGTACGCAATTTTGCTTGGACTGTATTAATATTTGCTCCTGGCTCTAGAGAAAGTACTCCAATTCTGACTTGATTCAAACTATTATTTCCAAAGCGTTGAGCATAATTCCAGTCACTCATGATCACATTACCTTTGTCATTGATAGTACTGCCCATACTGAACAATCCAACTGCAAAGGTACGGCGATTATCCATTAGGGTTGTTACCTCTGGACGAGTGCGAAGCAATTCTGGAATTGCTCCTAAAGAAGATTGGGATAGGCGATCAAACAATACAGCATCTGGTGCTGTTAATTTGGAGAGTTGTTGATTAACCTCTGGTAACTTCAGTGAAGGTTGAGCAGGATTAAAAGCAATAATTCTAACTTCGTTACCGAAAAAATCCGGTTCTTGGCTTTTGTGTTGCTGAATCTGCCCATTTATTTGGTTGGGATTTACCCAATTTGCCCTGCCAATGTAAATTGGGTTAGCATCAGTAATACCTTCCACTGCTGCTGCTTGATAAAGATATGCGCGTGGAAAAGATATTCTAAAAAGTAGACTCGGACTGAATGAAGATACCAACAACAAATCTCCTCCCAAGCTTTCATGGAGTCGAGTTGTTCCTTCTGTCAGCATTGCCAAGAGTCCTAGTTGAGTAAACATCAAAATGTTGGCAAAGCAAACACCTGTTGTTGCTACTGCCAGGCGAACTTTTTGATGAGACAACTGCGCCCAAGCAAGGGGAGCTTCTATCTGGTAATTACGACGAAACATCTATTTTTACTCTCACTTGCATACCTGTTAAAGCGGCCACTTTACGACTATCTTCTGGATTAAGGCGGATTTTCACTTCTACTACACGAGCATTAACATCGGTGGTTGGGTTACTCTGGTCTTGATTGAGACGATTTTTACCAATTTGTAGTCCTATTTGGGCGACTAAACCTTGGAGTTCGCCTCGAAAGCCACCGTACTCGCTAGTAATTGTGGCTCGCTGCCCTTGCTTTACCTTGACGATATCAGTTTCATAAATTTCCGCGATCGCATACATTTGATTTGTCTGTCCTAATTCTGCAATTCCCTGTTCGGTGTTGACTTGTTCCCCAACACGGGTATTAATTCTCAAGATTTGTCCTGCCACTGGAACTCGCACTTGTGTATCATCTAATTCAGCTTTTCGCTGTTCCACTTGAATCAAGGCTTGCTCTAGTTCAGCTTTGGCAATCCGAACATCAACTGGACGAACTTCTCGCAACCTATCTAAATTCGCTCTTTCCTTAGTTAGCTGGGCTTGTAAGGTGGATGTGGTGTTTTCTAACTCAGCTTTACTTTCCATCAGAGCTGCTTGAGCTGTTTCATATTCTTCTCGTGCATCGTCTAGCTCAGAACGCTTGACTGCTCCTTCTTTATCTAGAGTCAAGTAACGTTGATATTGCAACCTGGCATTGTGAATTGTGGCTTCTGCTTTCGCGATCGCGGCTTGTTTTTGTTGTGTCTCGGTACGAAGGCGAGCTTCTACAAGAGTGATCGCTGCACGTTGAGCAGCAAGTTCTCCTGCTTTAACATCCCCTTGCTGAATTTTTTCGAGTTGCGATCGTTTAATTGCAACGTTTGCCTTGGCATCCCGAAGCTGTTGTTCGGCTCTATCTCGTCCTTGCAAAATCGCGATTACTTGATTTGGCTTAACTACATCACCTTCCTCAATCAAAATTTGGTTAACGCGACTATCCCTGGCATTCACCACTGATATTTTAATTACATCTCCTTTTGGTACTAACTTTCCAAGTGCTACAACTCGACTAGAAGAGATTTGATTTTTAGGAAGGGGCGTTTCGGGAATATGATTCTGCGCTTGGATTGAACCACAAGCACTACATAAAGTAAATATACTTAAATAAATTGTATGAATTAAAAGGAAACGAAGACTAAGTGATAGATTGTGAAAGCCGCCTGGTCTGAGCTGAACCATAGCTAATAGGATATAAGTCGCTGTAAAAAATTTGACACAAAATCACAGTCAAGATAGAAATATGACAAACGCTACACCTACAGACGGATTTAGACTCTAGTTGTATCAGTGAGGTTCCCCTAAAAAGGCAGGGGACAAGAGTTGAGGAAGGTGAGAGAGGTGAGGAAGTAATAAGAGTAAATTCTTCCCCATCTTCCCTATCTCCCTTATCCTGTTTAGTACGCACCTCAGCAAGAGCTACTTAGAAAATTATTTATGTATCTATAAAAGTTAAAAATTTGATGTTGGTGTATCCAAAGCCTTTTTATTTTCTAATAAAACCGTAGTAACGTTGACAACAGTCTGTGCTGCTCCTGTAAAGAACTTACGGTCTATTGTCTTTGGTGTATCGCTGGGTTGATGGTAGTATGGGCTACGTAGATTAGCTGTATCTGTCACTAGTACTGCACCTACTCCTTGAAACCAGAATGGAGCATGATCACTACGTAGGGTATCTGGTGTTAGCAAGCCCTTGAGCGGAACTGGTAAGGTAAAAATGGGTGGCAAAGAAATTGATGCAAAGACGCGGGGAAGGGTAGACACGGAGAGATTTTTGTTATCAAAACTGCGCTTGTTTTCTGGCTTGAGTGCAACTAAATCTAAATGTTGAAAAACGTTGAGCAGTGGCAAGTGTTCTGTATCACCGACTACTGCTAAAAAATCACCTTTATCGCTGGGTGGTGTGATAGGCAAACCCGCAGGATACTGCTGACAACCTACTGTATGGCAAGCATAGCCAACCATATCCATCACAATGACGCCGCGCAAGTTCTTCAACAAATGTGCTGTTTTAGTAACAAAAGCTTTGCTACCTAACAATCCTGCTTCCTCTTGATCAAAAAACACTAATTGTAAAGTTCTTGGTGTTGGACGAGAACCAAGCAGTCGGGCAATTTCTAAAAGCACAGCCACACCACTGGCATTGTCATCAGCACCGGGAGAGATGGCAACGGTATCGTAATGTGCACCAACGAGAATGGCTCCTGCTTCTTTATCAGTTCCTTTGCGTTCTGCAAAGACATTTACACCATCAGAGAACTTTTGCAATTGGGATTTCCAGCCTAATTTTTTTAGTTCGTTAGTGATGTAAGCACGGGTACGCGATCGCTCTGCATCTGTATAACGCTTAAAATTTAAATTCTGAACATGGGCAAACAGCCTACTAGCTGAGACTTGGGGAGCGGAAGACGCAAAGAGAGAAACATTCCCCGTGTCCCCGTATCCCCTTGTCCCTGTGTCTTCTTTACCTAAGTGCGGATTTTCAACTTTAATAGTTTCAATGACCGATGGTTGCTCACCTTGCCTGAAAAATCCGCTACTAACAACTGCCGCACATGCTACCAGTATCGCCAGCACCAGCCAAATCCACTTTTTCATTTGATTTATCCGTGCCTTCCTGATTTAGGATAGCGCTTGACTCAAGTTTGACAACTTGTCTTTTGACAGAGTTGAAAATTTACTTTAAAGTTCCTCATGATTAGCTATGTCCAAGAAATTTTTCGCAACAACTGGGCTAGCTGAATTACATAATTTAGGAATTGCTAATCGTAAATGTTGTCGATTAGCCATTAGCCGTCAGTATGTTAGATTATTTACTCATCATATCTTTGGGGTTTCTGGGAAGTTTTGGCCACTGTTTGGGAATGTGTGGCCCTTTGGCTGTAGCATTTTCTCTATCTCATCAACAAAAAACTTCCAATTGGCAGCAGCAATTGACATTTCATGCTTTGCTAAACTTTGGCCGACTCCTGAGCTACACCCTTGTTGGTGCTGGAATTGGTGCGTTAGGTTCCATATTGCTGAAGAGTGGACAACTGGCAGGAATTGGTAGTGATTTACGCCAGTGGATTGCTATTGTCACAGGCATGATGTTGATTTGGTTTGGACTAGGACAAATTAAACCGGACTTTTTGCCTCGAATACCAGTACTGCACCCCTTGTTAAAGGGAAGTTTACACAACCGCTTGAGCGCGGGGATGGTTAAACTTTCCCTTAAAAGCAGATGGTGGACACCAGCTGTTTTAGGTATGACTTGGGGTTTAATGCCTTGTGGTTTTCTTTATGCTGCCCAAATTAAAGCTGCGGAAACTGGTAATTTGTGGATAGGTGCAGCAACGATGCTGGCTTTTGGCATCGGAACCATACCTACGATGTTAGGTGTAGGTGTTTCTACATCGTTTGTAAGTAAAGATAGACGCAGTCAGTTGTTTCGGTTGGGTGGTTGGGTAACTCTTACTATAGGTGTACTTACGCTGCTGCGGACGGGTGACACAATGGTAGATTACACTGGACACGCCGCGCTGATATTGTTAATGCTGGCGCTGATTGCTCGTCCTGTAAGCGGTTTGTGGGCAGTTCTCTTGCGTTATCGTCGTGCTTTGGGAGTAGGCGCTTTTGTACTTTCTGTTGCGCATACTACCCACATGATAGAACACTCACTACAATGGAATTTTGCTGCTTTCTGGTTTTTGCCGCCAGATTTTCAGTGGGGAATGGCTGCGGGTGTAGTAGCACTGGTGTTGATGGCTCCCGCTGCATTAACGAGTTTTGATTCTTTACAAAAGTTTTTGGGTAAGCGTTGGCGGCAAATTCATCTTTTGAGTATACCGACTTTAATCTTGGCTACCATTCATACAATTATGATTGGCTCGCATTACCTTGGTTCTTTGCGATTAAATGATTTCAACAAATTAGCGTCAGTATTGTTGGTGATAATTACTCTTGGTGTGTTAGTAGTGAGAAATCGCTTTTTTTGGTCGATACTATCTTTAGAAAAATTTTACGTACCGTTGAGTAAGTCACGTTAAATTTATACAATCTTAATTTAAATTAAAATATAAAAAGGCGTCTATACATTGATGAAAAATATACAAGTACCTGGTCAAATTTAATTTAGAAAATGGTTAAGTCTTCTGCACAAGTGATGGAATAATAAACCGCAGAGAGCACAGATAACACGGATTAAAGGGGATTTTAGAGGAATTTTTCGTAAGCTTTCATGGTGATAATCTAACAATAACAAATGTTTAAATATAAAATATAAAAAATAATTTTAATAATACTTATTCGACTAAAAATTTGCTCATATGGCAATAATCTTGTAATGATATTCTCATGCTCAAAAATCAGTGTTTCACATCAGGGAGAATTTGATTTGCCGTTTTCAAAAGCAGTCGTATTTTCACTCTCACCAAAGGCTACTACCTCCACAATGCTCAGACAAAATTTGTTACAAAACACTTCTCGACGCTGCCATATAACGGCAAAGTATGTATTATTACTAGTCTTATTTGGTGAGTTTTTTTCTCATACTTCTGCCACATTTGCCCATCAAGTAAAAACGACAGGGGATGTGGGTGCAATTCTCCACATAGAACCAAATGATCATCCTCGCGCTGGAGAACGGACAAAAGCATGGTTTGCCTTGACTCGCAAAGGCGGTAGGGTGATTCGACTAGCAGAGTGTAATTGTCAGTTGCAGGTTTATGCGGAACCTCACGCAGCTGGAGAACCTCCTCTGTTGGAACCAGCTTTGCAATCATTGACGGCAGAGCGTTATCAAGGAGTACCTGGAATAGACATCACTTTCCCTCGGCAAGGAACTTACCAACTACAATTGCGCGGTAAACCCAAAACAGGGGCAAATTTTAAACCTTTTGAGTTAAAGTTCAATGTCACAGTCGCAGCTGGTAAACAAGTGTCAGAAAATTCGCAAGGTACACAGGATGTGAAGCAGAATTTTACACAGGCACGAACTTTTGGTTTGCCACTTTGGGCGATTGCTTCTTTTGTTTTGATCGTGGTTGGTGTTTTTCTCGCCGTAGTACAACAATTAAATAGAGAGTAATATCAAAAGGAACAGGCAACAGGGAACGGGGAATAGGGTTGAAACTCTCTTAATGCCGCTTGTATCATCAGTCCTAAGCTTCCTGCCAACTGCTATAACTACCAATTACCAACAAAACAATCATCAAAGGCATCCCTTGTGGATGCCTCTACCATTTAAGTACTCAGATAAAATTAGTTACACACATTGTTTTGCTGTTCCCTGTTCCCTATCTGTTATTGATGTTATTGATGTCGTTTTTGATGCCACTGCCACGCATGAGTGATAATTTCTGGCAGGGCTGAGTACTGCGGTTGCCAGCCTAAAATTTTTCGGGCTTTATCGCCACTACCAATCAAAGCTGGTGGATCTCCAGGGCGGCGATCGCACTCCACTACTTTAATATCCTTGCCTGTAACCTGCTTGGCGGTTTCAATGACTTCTTTGACTGAGAAGCCGTTGCCATTTCCTAAGTTAAAAACTTCGCTGTTGCCGCCTTTTAATAAATATTCCAAGCCCAAAACGTGAGCGTCTGCTAAATCGCTAACGTGGATATAATCTCGAACACAAGTACCATCTGCTGTCGGGTAATCTGTGCCAAAAACTGAAATAGATTCGCGCTTACCTAAAGCCGCCAACAACACCAAAGGAATCAAATGAGTTTCTGGATTGTGATCTTCTCCTAATAAACCATTTGGATCTGCACCGGCAGCATTGAAATAGCGGAAGCGCACTGATTTTAAATCATAGGCGACATCAAAATCAGAAAGAATCTGCTCTACCATCAGCTTGGTAGCGCCATAGGGATTGATCGGATTTTGAGGATGATCTTCTGGAATGGGTACAATATTGGGAACCCCATAGGTTGCACAAGTGGAAGAAAAGACAAATTTCTTGATAGAAGCAGCTAACATTGCCTCTAACAATGTCAGGGTGCCTACGACATTATTGCGGTAGTACTTGGCTGGATCTACAACTGATTCTCCCACATAGGCATAGGCAGAAAAGTGCATTACAGCTGCAATCTCGTGGCTTTGAAATAACTTATCCAACAGGGTGCGATCGCCTGTATCTCCCACTATCAGCTCTACATCTAAAGCTTTTTCTACCAAGTCACGGTGTCCGTACACTAAATTATCAAGAATTACCACCTCGTACCCTGCTCGCTTCAGAGCAAGCACTGTATGGGAGCCGATATATCCAGCCCCGCCTGTAACCAAAATTGTGGGCTTTCCAGGCGACATAGTTTTTCCTTGTAATTAAACAACTTCTCAATTAAATTAATTTACCTGAACAGGATTACTGATCTAGAAAATTACAAATATTGCAGTCACTTGACAAAAATTGCTCTAAAATCACTACGACGGTAGTCTTGATATGAAGGATAGTCATCCTCCTGCGGAAATATCCTCTTATGGGAGTAGCGTTGTGGGGTATTTGCAGTTAGTGACAGTGCGATTACAATTTGACGGTAAAATAACTCAATTTTCCAAAATAACTAGGCTGACCGCAAAAAAAGATTTGAGAGTTAATCTATGTTTATATTGTTAAGCCGGGTACTTCTGTGGCTACTGCTCATAGCTATCTTAGTCACTTTGTTTCAAAGATTTTATCCTTCCGGAACCTTTGTCGGACGGTTGCTTTTAGTCGTTCTGTTCTTGATTATCTTACTGTCGTTTATTAACCCTAACGAACCAGCTGTAGCCTCGTTATGGAGGGTAGTTTCTTTTCCACTCAAGCCTTTAGGAGCTTCACTATTGCTGTTAATTCTTGCGGCTCAGAAGATGAAGGCAGGAGCGATAGATAAGCCAGGAGGAATATATCTCGCTTGGGCATTAACAATTATGCTACTAGCAAGTACGCCAGCTGTTGCTTACTTTTTGGTGCGATCGCCTGTAGCAACGGCAAGTAATCTGAACCCAGCCCTGAATTCAACTCCATTCCCAACACTGGCGGCATTTAAACCAGACTCTACTATCGCTAGTGTGTCAGATCTAGGAAGCAGCATTCTATCGCCTGTGGCAGTTTCACCTTATTTTTTGCAAACTCCTAATGACATTCCCAGAAGAGGTTTGCGGTTAGAAGATTTTGTCCCCAATGCTGAAACACTGTCACTGACGACGCGAGTCTGGGAAAGTTATCTTAATCAGGTTTATTTTTTCTTGCGCGGACGCCAGTCGTAAGTTTAAAACAACTAGCTTTAAAAAAGGTCATAATGTTACTTCTGTAGCTGAGTGACCTTTTTTTAATTTTATAGCAGTTTAAGGATGGGTAATTTATTAAACTTTAATTTGAAAGCTTGTTAGAATACCTGTCTGACTTCTGATTTTGCTATATATTTCCGTCGGCAGCTACAAAATGCCAGATCTTGGCATACTCTACGATTAAAAAGTGCAAAATAGCTGGAATGGCAAAAACGCGACGCCTTGCTAAACTTGGTGCCTACCTACGTCCCCATTGGCGGGATGCGACATTAGGTATTTTTGCTTTGTTCACTGTCAACGCATTGGGTGTTTACATTCCTTTATTAATTCGTGCGGCTGTTGACAAACTTTCGGCAGCTTTTAGCTTTAACCAATTATTAAACTATGTAGTACCCATTGTCTTGCTGACTTCGGCAATGTGGCTAATTCGCATGGCTTCCCGCATTTGGATTTTTGGCGTGGGGCGTCAGGTAGAATTTGAACTTAAACAAAGAATTTTTGAACACTTATTAAAGCTGGAACCAGCTTACTTTGTAACAAACACTGCTGGTGATTTGATCAGTCGTGCCACAAGTGATGTAGATAATATCCGGCGATTATTGGGTTTTGCAGTCTTAAGTTTGGCAAATACTTTGTTTGCCTACACTTTGACGCTACCTGTCATGCTCTCCATCAGTGTGGATTTAACTGTCTTCTCATTGGCAGTTTATCCATTCATGTTTCTGGTGGTACATTTGTTTAGCGATCGCCTCCGCAATGAACAGTTAGAAGTGCAGGATCGACTCTCTGACACCAGCGACTTGATTCAAGAAGATATCAGTGGCATTGCCTTAATTAAAATCTATGCCCAAGAGGAAAATGAGCGTCGTGCCTTCGCTAGGAGAAATCAACAACTGCTGCAAGCTAATCTTAAACTAGCAAAAAGTCGAAATACACTGTTTCCTTTGATTGGTGGACTAGCTAATATTAGTTCGTTGGTAATTATCCTATTAGGAGCGACGAGAATTGCCTCTGGAGTTTTAGAAGTTGGCGATTTCGTGGCGTTGCTGCTGTATGTGGAGCGCTTGGTTTTCCCCACTGCTTTATTAGGATTTACAATCACCGCCTACCAACGAGGTGAAGTGAGTATAGATCGGATTGAGGCAATTTTAAGTGTTACGCCCAAAATCCAAGATGTATCAGATTCAGTTAATCTGCCAACAGAGCAAGTAAAAGGAGAACTAACAGCCAAAAATCTCAGTTATACTTACCCTGGTTCTGATACTCCTGCTTTAAATCAAATCAGCTTTAAGATTACACCTGGAGAAACGGTGGCAATTGTGGGAGCTATTGGCTCAGGAAAATCAACTCTGGCTAATACATTACCCCGATTGTTGGATATCAATCAAGAACAATTGTTTTTAGACGGAATCGACATTACTAAAATCAAGTTGCCAGATTTAAGAAGTGCGATCGCTTACGTACCTCAAGATAGTTTTCTCTTTAGTACCACGATTAAAAATAACATTCGCTATGGCGATCCCGTTGCTGAACAACAAGAAGTAGAATTTGCCGCTACAGTTGCGCAGATTGCTCCAGAAATCAGCATTTTTCCACAGCAATACGAAACTATCGTCGGTGAACGTGGTATCACTCTTTCTGGTGGGCAACGGCAGCGTACTGCCTTAGCACGGGCAATGCTGGTGGATGCTCCCGTGTTAATTTTGGATGATGCCCTCTCCAGTGTCGATAATCAAACTGCAACAGCAATCCTCAAAAATCTCTCTGGCGGTACGAAACGCAAAACAGTAGTTTTTATCACGCACCAACTGTCTGCGGCGGCGACTGCCGATAGAATTTTTGTTATGGATAAAGGTCAAATCGTGCAAGTAGGCACACACTTAGATTTGATCCAAGAACCAGGGCTGTACAGAACTTTATGGAGCCAACATCAAGTAGAAGAATTACTGCATTAAATCTTTAATCGCCTCTGCTGAGTAACATCTCAATCATTGTCTTTGGGTAAGCGGCGATCGCATAACTATAAAATATAGATCCCCGACTGATCTAAAGAAGCCGGGGATCTGACAGGGCGCATCTGAAGCGTAATCTAGTTGTTCCACTTAGTTCTTTCAGTGTTACATTCACGTGGTGATATGATGAATGACTACTTAGTAACTGCTTCAGAAAGCTCCTACTCTACCAAAAATGACATAGAAGGTTTTGGCAACCAATAGAATGTCATACAGTGGATACCACTTTTTTTGGTACTGTAAGTCTAAATCAACTATTTGCTCAAAATCTTTAACACGAGAACGTCCGCTCACTTGCCATTCACCTGTTAACCCAGGTTTGACGTTTAAACGCTGCCAGTGACGCTGGTTGTAGTGAATCACTTCATCCGCTGTTGGCGGGCGTGTTCCGACTAAACTCATTTCACCGACTAAAACGTTCCAAAACTGAGGCAGTTCGTCTAAGCTCGTACTCCGTAAAAATCTTCCTACTTTTGTGACACGAAAATCATTTTTATTCTTGAAAATCAGTCCGTTTGCTTCATTACTCACTAGAGACTTTAACCGTTCGGCATCAGTCACCATAGAACGAAATTTGCGGATACGAAATGGACGCCCTTGCAGTCCGTAGCGCTCTTGTGTAAAGAATATAGGACCTGGACTATCAATTTTAATAGCGATCGCGATCGGTATAAATAAGATTGCAAGAACTAAAAGTCCTATTAAGCTACCTACTATATCTAAATAACGTTTAAATTTTGAACGAACCGAGGGATGAACTGCTAATTCTAATTTCCTAGTATTGCTAGTATTGGAAGTTGCATTTTCAACAACGGTTGTGAATGGTAATTGGTACATTGTCAAGCCGAATGTTGAGATAAGAATTTATTTTTTACAAAGGTTCACTTAAGAATATAAGCTTGCTACTTACTAAAACACACAATTACAACCGTATATTCACTGAATCTTCATCAAAGCTCAGTGAAATCATCATTTTTGATAAAATTCGGATAAAGTAACGGAATATCCCTTAGGGATGATGAAAATTTATTCTCTATATAGATACTTGGGTTAGTTGTGTTATATTTTGCCACCAAAACATTGCGTATTTGAAGATTTAACGATTATCTTAGTTATTTATCAACAGCAGATCATTTTCCATTTACGAAGAGCGATCGCAAAAACATACTTTGCCCAAGCGACTTTTTTGTTTACTGGGCTTAGTTGTAATTGATGTATATCATCACTAGTTTTCTTTATAGAACTTACACAAAATCCCTCTCAAATCCTCTTTACTCCGCTTCCTCTGCGTCTGGAGTGGTTTATTATTCCATCAACTCGTGCGTAAGTCCTGCTTTAGCCAAAGGAAACTACCTTAGCTAAATATATTCCAACCTAGTAAGTAATTTTTATACTATGAAATTTGCCACGCAGAGGCATCACCTAATCTAAACTGATACCGTCATAAATTTAAAAGAAATTCAAAACTTTTGTATACAGTACTGTCTGTATTCAATGATTCAAAATATTTAAAAATTAAGTAAAAACTTTGCTGTCATTCTATCTCAATATAAAGGAGCTAAAAAAATGGTTGTAGCAGATGTGGAAGTCAAATTAAATCGCCTAGAATCAATCGTTGAGCAGATTGGAGAAGCTGTACTCTCTACAACTGAGACGATTGAAAGTCTAGCATACAGAGTAGATAATCTCAGTGCTCAAGTTGAAGAACAGGGAAAACAAGTACAGCAACAAGGCTATCAAATTCTGGCATTGTGCGACGCAGTACAAACCCTTGCTGAAATCCAAGATAATTCACTGCAAAAACTCAGCCAACTTACACAGTCTTTAGAACGCTTGATAAGCTAGAAAAATTTGTTGCTATCAAGGCAAGCCTAGCAGAAGTATTAAAAATGTGTAACTAACAGATCAAGAATGCACAAATACTTTCTTTGACAGAGGTAGGTAAAACAGCAATTAAATTGCTAACAAGTTGATGACAGGTAAGTTTATTACAAGTCTTTGTGGAAGCTTATACCAATAGCAGATTGAAGGGGACTTGTCGAACTCACAACTATTAGCCTTATATTTATTTGTAGTGAGTAGTGCAAGTACCTGATCACCATTTGTGGTACAGCATGAATAGAATTTATACTTGCTGTCGAGATTAACGTGAATCTTCAACGCAAAGGCAGCTTCAATAAAAAAGCGATCGCGATTTGCGATCGCTTTATAAAGATTCACCCAATCTCTAGACAAACAAATGAAATACTCACCAAAGAGTAGAAAAAACAAATACTTAAATCTTGGCTTCTTCTTTAACCAATTTTTCCCAACCCAAATCTTTCAAATTATTATTACGACGCAGGGGACGAGTTACTAATTCTAAAATGTCACGAGCATTGGTAAAGCCATGAATTTGAGCGAAAGTGAATTCTACAGACCATTTTGTATTTATACCACGTGCTTCCAATGGGTTAGCATGAGCCATACCAGTAATTACTAAATCAGGCTGCAACTCATAAATACGTTGGATTTGGTTATAGTTGTCTGGCTTTTCGATAATCTTTGGTATGGGTGCGCCCATTTCTTGGCAAGTCTTCTCCAACAAAGCTAACTCAGCGGCTTGGTAGCGTTTATCCATGTAGGGAATACCAATTTCTTGAACTATCATGCCGCAGCGAATCAAGAACCGCGCTAGAGAAACTTCCAACAAGTTATCGCCCATAAAAAAGACTGACTTGCCGCGAATTAATTTAATATACTCTTCTAGATTTTGCCAAATTTGCGCTTCGCGTTCTTCAAGCCCTTTAGGAGTAATACCAAATACCGAACAAATTTTCTCAATCCAAGCACGAGTACCATCCGCACCGATCGGGAAAGGTGCGCCGATCAATTTGCACTTCCGACGGCGCATTAAGGTAGTAGCAGTACGGCTGAGGAAGGGATTAACACCAGCAACATAATACCCTTCTTCAATCACAGGTAATTCTGTAAAGCGCTTGGCGGGTAGCCAGCCAGAAACTTTAATGCCTTGTTTTTTCAGTTCTAGGGTTAGCTGAGTAACCACAGGATCGGGGAGAGAACCAAACAAAACCAGAGGTGGGTGATTAACGTATTCAGCTTCTTCTTCGGCAACTTCTTCTTTTTTCTTACCAAAGTTGAGCAGCTTTTGAATGGCGTTACGCTCATTCTTATCAGTTTCTACCATAGGAGCCTGATTAGGACAACGTGCAGCCATCGCGGCTAACACCGTATCTTCTCCTTGAGTGAAGGCGTAGTCTAAGCCGTTGGCACGAGCTACAACAATGGGAATACCAATTTCAGATTCTAGCTTTGGTGCCAAGCCTTCCAAATCCATTTTGATGATTTCGGTAGTACAAGTACCAATCCAAACAATGACGCTGGGGTTGCGATCGCGTTTAATTTGCAAGCATAGTCGCTTTAACTCATCATAATCGTTGAGCTGTGCTGAGATGTCTCCTTCTTCTAACTCAGCCATCGCGTAACGCGGTTCAGCAAAAATCATTACCCCCATCGCATTTTGGAGGAAGTAGCCACAAGTCTTGGTACCAATTACTAAAAAGAAACTATCTTCAATTTTTTGGTATAGCCATGCCACACAGCTAATTGGGCAAAAAGTATGATAATTACCGGTTTCACATTCAAAATTTAAAGCTTCTGGTTGAGCAACAGTCATTTTTTATATTCTCCCCTTGATTTTTAAGGCATAGCTAATAGCTAATAGCTATTAGCTATTAGCCAACTCACGCTTTGGGGAAGAGACGAGCAATTTCCGAGTCATCAAAAGCGTTATTTGTCAGTTCTTCCCCTACAAAAATATCAGTATTGCTTTCACCCTGAAGTTGTGCTGTTTCGTCACCCCAAACATCTGACAACACTTCGGTAAAATCATCCTTTTCTGGTGCAACGGTAGCGGAAATTTGGTTGCCTATTTCATTTAATTCATCAAAGGAAATATCACCAAATTCATCTTCCTCATCGCTTTGTATTAGCTCTTGGGACTCATTTTTAAATTGCTGATCTGGGGATGAGGAATTTTCTTCTAATCCATTTAAGGTTGCAACTGCCACTGCTCTGAGTTGATCTCGCACAGTAGTGGCATCACTAACCATTTGGTTTTGTTCATGGTTATCAGTCATTCCCATCTCTTGAGCGATCACACCGTTCCCAAAACCATTGATCTGAGGAATTGTCAGTGTTTCATCATGGAGTTTTTCTTCCAAACATACTGCTGACTCATCCCCATCTTCCGAACTTTGTGATTTGGGTATCAGGCAGTTACCGAGAGCATAGTCTGGATCGAAATTTAAACCCAGCACCTCAATGAGAGTATCAGCATCAGGATTCAGTCTGGAAAAGGGTAGCATTAATTGCGCTAGCTTTGGTTCTAGAGCGTTAGCTACTCCCAAGATGAGGTAAGAAGGTGGTCGCTTCCCGCCATCCGGTGTATAAACTGATTCAACCTCCATATGAAGTTTGATCCAATCACGATTGACCTGAAAAAAATGCAACCACTTCTGTTTTAATGACTCTGTAAAGCTGTAAAAAAAGGCCATGTTGTCCCTCATCCTGAGAAAAAAATGACTCATACAATCATCAAGTCTAATTCCTCTTCCGGATTAGGAACCTGTGGTTTATTCGGATTTAAGTAAAAATCAGATAACAAAGAGAACAATTCCCGATCCTGGGCATCTTTCGGAACGACACCCTCTGGCATTGCCAGTAGTTGATCGGCAATATTTAAGTAATAATCGCAAACGTAGCTTAAAGATGGTTCATGCTCTGCCATTTCAAATAAAGTTTTACCTTTGACACGAGAAACACGAATGTCTTCAATCAAAGGCAAGACTTCCAATACTGGCATCGGTACTGATTCCACATATTTGTCAATCAAATCGCGCTTAGAAGTACGATTGCCAATTAAGCCAGCCAAACGTAAGGGGTGAGTCCGTGCTTTTTCGCGTACAGAAGCTGCAATACGATTAGCAGCGAATAAAGCATCAAAACCGTTGTCAGTCACAATCATGCAGTAGTCAGCATAGTTGAGAGGAGCTGCAAAACCACCGCAAACCACATCACCCAAAACGTCAAATAAAATTACATCATACTCATCAAAGGCATTAAGCTCTTTAAGTAATTTTACCGTCTCGCCGACTACGTAACCACCGCATCCTGCACCAGCTGGAGGCCCACCAGCTTCTACACAATCTACTCCACCATAACCCTTGTAAATAACATCCTCTGGCCAGATATCTTCGTAATGGTAATCCTTTTCCTGAAGGGTATCGATAATAGTCGGAATCAAAAAGCCAGTTAGGGTGAAGGTGCTGTCGTGTTTTGGATCGCAACCAATTTGCAGCACTTTCTTGCCGCGCTTGGCTAGAGCCACAGATATATTACAGCTTGTTGTAGATTTACCGATACCGCCTTTTCCGTAAACTGCTAATTTCACTGTTTTTGCCTCTTATCGTTTTTTATATCAAACTCTTGGCTCAAACACTTGCAGCACCGCCTTAGATGACGATGTGTGAGGTCTTCGAGTGCCATTATTGTCCAAATAAAACTGAAAAGAAAGGGGTGTTTAAAGTCTATAAGACTGTTATTCAATGATTTATTTAAAAATTTGTTTTTCTTTGAATTTAATCTAAGTCTAAAGAGTTTTAGAGCTTTAAAAAAGCTAAATTAAATATTTTATATAACTATATAATATAAATTAATTACAAAATACAAAAAACTAAAAGCCTGATGAAATATATGCTTATCATCAAAAAATTTATAGTAAAAGTCACAAAAAACAGAACCCCGACTTTTCTAAAAAGTCGGGGTTCTTGCAGGGAAAAGGCGCACTAGCCCCTTGTAGCCTTTTCAAGCTATTCCCCCACGGGCAACAGCCTAAACACATTGATGGAAAATTTCTTTCCCTGGACGCTAGCCCCTAGTCCCTAGCCTCTAGCTCCTGAAGATATAAAAAATTATTACATTTAACAAGACTGACTGATTTTTTGCAAAATTAGCTTGAGGACGAGCAAGGCGATCGCGAAACATCTCCTTCTAGTGCCTCGATTTCTAGCAATGATTGCCAGCCAGGATGCCATTGGGAATTGTCTTGCAATAATTTAGCGTTAATCCAAAAGCGAACATTAGGATCACAAGAAGCTACCATTTCGGCATATACCCACTTACCCTGATTTTTACGGTTGACAACTTGGAAGTGTCGCCACCCATCGACTTTTTTTTGGGCTGTCCATTTAGAACCAACTAAGTAAGGAAATTTTTGTTTTTTAGTCATTTTGTTTTGTTAGTAGTTAGCTCACAAATCGTAGGGTGGACATTGCTCACCAATATCTAAAATTTTTACTACATGGCTTTGACGGGCAATGCCCACCTTGCAGAAAACCGCTGTAAGAATGATCGTAGCTTGCAGTGGGAAATGGAGAGTAGAGGAACAAAAAGCCTTGCGTTTGATAACAGAGCCAAAAAATTCAGAATTAAGTGATTACACTGGAAGATAAAATAGTGGAATTTACTGAATCAATTCATTGAATTTATGTGATTTATGTGAGTAAAATTACTATCAGCAAAAAAGCGATCGCCCATCCGAACTCATCCAATTAGGACGATGGCTTTACGACTAGTTGGATGGCAATTATGGATTACTGCGATGTCATTACTAACTGAAGCGCTAAACCGAATACTAAAATGGAAACAAAAACATTTTCCATCACAAGTATCACTATTACAACCCGGTCTTTCGGATGCTGAGATCAACCAGATAACTCAAGGTTGGTCAATTAAATTACCAACAGAAGTTCGTGAACTATACAAATGGAGAAATGGATCTAGGCCTGATGATATTGGTGAATATGCCTGGATTTTTGATGGTTTTACATTTCTTCCCTTATTTCAAAAAGGACTAATTGAAACAGAAGATAATGAGAGAAGAAAGCTTCTCAACGATTTAAGGGATAGTGATGAAAACATTAAACGAACAGTGGCATTTTTACTTTTTATGTTGAATGCTGTAGATGCATTAATTCAATCTTTGAAAAACAATGATGCAGGTATTCGTAGAGAGTCTGCATGGGCATTAGGACAAATCGGAGATTCCAGGGCAGCAGAACCACTAATTGAAGCTTTGCAAGACAGTGATGCTGATGTAAGAGAGGCTGCAAGAGAAGCATGGGAGAAACTAATTTTAAAATCTCCAGAAATAAGCGATATAATTCCTTTCTAGCCAAAAGGTGTAGTATTTGCAGACAACACGATAGTGATCGCTACCCTTCCCAATTCACCAAGCAGTATTGGGAGTGATGCGATCAAGCTATTGTCACACAAGCATATACAAAACTTTTATAGTCTTGCCAATATTCCTTAGCTGTATCAATATCTTGTGCTTGAGTGCTTTTATCGCCACCACATAAAAGAATAGACTTGCTATCCAGGTACATCTGAAGTATTTGAGAAAGGGTGATCGCGTTACTCTTAAATTAATTGTTGACAATAGCACAAGCTAATGAAATCTCTCAACATCACACTGCCAGATGCGATCGCCAACGCTCTTAATGCTTAGATCCGCGATCAAGAAGTTCCCTTACCTGCTACTGCCATTGTAGAAGCTGCCCTTAAAGAATATTTGTCTGAATGTGGCTATTTACCCCCAAAAACACAAAGTTTACGCCTTACTCCTGCGCCAAAGGGAAGTGGCTCTCAAGATACGTCACTAAATCACGATAAAATTCTAGCTGATCAAGCTTTTTATCAGAAATTGCCGCCAAACTCACCTTGAGAGCCATAATTGCCGATACAGTCAGCTTCTGTTAAAGCTTCAGGAGGCAGAGCCGGCAGAGCCTCCTAATGCTTCATTCCCTGCCAGAGACAGGGAACGAGAAAACGAGAAAACAAGACAGGGAACGAGAAAAAAACAAGACAGGGAACGAGAAAACGAGAAAACGAGAAAACAAGGCAGGGAACGAGAAATCAGCTTCTGTTAAAGTTTCGGGAGGCAGAGCCTCTTAATGCTTTCATTCCCTGCCAGAGGCAGGGAACGAGAAAACGAGAAAAGAGACAGAAAACGAGAAAAATACACTCGTTACCAGGTTCAACCTGGTAACAAAATATTAGAGCCTCTGGCTCTTCATTAGTAAGAAGAATGCAACTATACATCAATTAAATCAACAGCTAAAATTCCCTCTATGCCCACGTAATTGCGATAACTGGAATACCGCCAATGAGCAGGATCGTCAACATAACCACGTCGGACTGGATTATTGTGAATATATTCCAATTTTTGCTTAAACATCTGTTGGTTTAATATTGCTTGTGGGTGAGATCCTTCCTGCCAAAGCTGGTATTCTTGCGAAATTTTATGTGACTGCTTATAAAACTTTAATTGTCTTAGCAAAAACTCTGCTCGATTTTCCTTTAAATAATCAATTATGGATCTGGCTGTAAATGATTTGAACGCTGCTATTTCTTTAGATAAGTTTTCAGCAGATGCAATTAAGTGAAGATGGTTTTCCATCATCACATAACTATGCAAGGCTAAACGCTTTTGGCTTTGTAGAAATTCTAATGAGTTAAGAACAATCTCAACTAAGTCAGGTTTGCTAAATATGGCAATCCAGTTAACTACTGTGCAGGTGAGAAAATGTGGTTGGCTTTCTAGAAATTGGTAGCGAGAACGACCCATAGTGTAAAGAAAGATGTAAATATTAGGAGGCGGAGCCTCTTTAATAGCATTCCCAGGCCGAGCCTGGGAATGAGAATTAGGAGGTGAAGCCTGGGAATGAGAACTTTCCGTGTCACCGCGTCTCATCACCATGTCTCCTTGTCCCCGTGTCCGCTTGTCCCCGTGTCTCCGTGTCCCCGTGCCCCCTTGTCCTCCTCTCGGACGGTAATACTACTTTAGAAAGACGTGAAGACCGATCCAGCTAGATGCTCGCTTCTTTTTACAATGACTTTATAAGAACAAAACTAATTTTGTGCGCGTTTTGTTGTTCGTTCCTCTAAAAGCCTATGCAACCAACCAATCCAAACCAATTTACAGAAAAAGCTTGGGAAGCGATCGCGCATACTCCTGATATTGCTAAACAATATCAACAACAACAAATCGAAAGCGAACACCTGATGAAGGCGTTGCTAGATCAAGAAGGACTAGCTAGCCCGATTTTGAGCAAAGCAGGTGTCAACGTTCAAAAGCTGCGCGATCGCACCGATCAATTTATCCAACGTCAACCAAAAGTATCTGGTAGCAGCAGTTCCGTATACTTAGGACGGAGTTTAGATACACTTTTAGATCGAGCTGATACCTATCGCAAAGAATTTGGTGACGAGTATATCTCAATAGAACATTTATTACTTGCTTACGCTAAAGATGATCGCATTGGCAAAAGTATATTTCAAGAATTCGGATTAGACGAAAGAAAACTAAAAGATATTATTAAACAAGTTCGGGGGAGCCAAAAAGTGACCGATCAAAATCCAGAAGGCAAATATCAAGCACTGGAAAAATATGGGCGTGATCTCACCGAAGCAGCACGTCAAGGTAAACTTGATCCGGTGATCGGGCGCGATGATGAAATTCGCCGTACTATTCAAATTCTCTCTCGCCGTACCAAGAATAACCCCGTATTGATTGGGGAACCGGGTGTAGGTAAGACAGCGATCGTTGAAGGTTTAGCCCAGCGGATCGTTGCTGGTGACGTACCTCAGTCTCTCAAGGATCGCAAACTGATTGCTTTAGATATGGGTGCTTTGATTGCCGGAGCAAAATTCCGGGGTGAATTTGAAGAACGTCTCAAAGCAGTCCTTAAAGAAGTCACCGAATCTGGTGGCAATATAATTTTGTTTATTGATGAAATTCACACAGTTGTTGGTGCGGGCGCTACCCAAGGGGCAATGGATGCCAGCAACTTGCTCAAACCAATGTTGGCGCGGGGTGAATTGCGCTGTATTGGTGCGACAACGTTAGATGAATATCGTAAGTATATTGAAAAAGACGCAGCTTTAGAGCGACGCTTCCAACAAGTTTATGTCGATCAACCTACTGTAGAAGATACTATTTCCATTCTGCGCGGGTTGAAAGAGCGCTACGAACTTCACCACGGGGTGAAAATTTCTGATAGTGCTTTGGTTGCAGCCGCAACATTATCGAGTCGGTATATTAGCGATCGCTTCTTGCCCGACAAAGCCATTGATTTGGTAGACGAAGCCGCAGCCAGACTGAAAATGGAGATTACCTCTAAACCAGAGGAACTCGACGAAATTGATCGCAAGATTCTGCAATTAGAAATGGAGAGGCTGTCGTTGCAAAAAGAAAGCAATGCTGCCTCTAGGGAACGATTGGAAAAACTGGAAAAAGAACTTGCAGATTTAAAAGAAGAACAAAGGGCGTTAAATGCCCAATGGCAGTCTGAAAAAGACATAATCACCAAAATTCAGTCTGTAAAAGAAGAAATTGACCGTGTTAATTTAGAGATTCAGCAAGCTGAACGCAACTACGATCTCAACCGTGCGGCTGAGTTGAAGTACGGCAAGTTAACCGATTTGCACCGTAAATTAGAAGCAGCAGAAAGTGAATTAACACAAACTCAACGCAGTGGGAAATCGCTGTTGCGCGAAGAAGTTACCGAATCTGACATTGCGGAAGTCATTTCTAAATGGACAGGTATTCCCATCAGTAAGCTAGTCGAATCTGAGAAAGAAAAACTGTTGCACTTGGAAGATGAACTGCACCAACGCGTGATTGGGCAAGATGAGGCAGTCACAGCAGTTGCCGATGCCATTCAGCGTTCTCGTGCTGGTTTAGCAGATCCGAATCGTCCCATCGCTAGCTTTATTTTCCTTGGCCCCACAGGTGTTGGTAAAACTGAGTTAGGAAAAGCCTTGGCTGCCTATCTATTTGACACCGAAGAGGCGATGGTACGAATTGACATGTCCGAGTATATGGAGAAACACGCAGTTTCTAGGCTGATTGGTGCGCCTCCAGGATACGTAGGTTACGAAGAAGGCGGACAATTAACCGAAGCTATTCGCCGTCGTCCCTATGCGGTAGTTCTCTTTGACGAAATCGAAAAAGCACACCCCGATGTCTTCAACATCTTGTTGCAAATTCTCGATGACGGACGCGTTACCGATGCTCAAGGTCATACCGTAGACTTTAAGAATACGATTATTATCATGACTAGCAACATCGGTTCGCAGTTCATCCTCGATCTGGCAGGAGATGACTCCCGCTACGATGAAATGCGCCATCGGGTGATGGAGGCGATGCGAAATAGTTTCCGCCCAGAGTTCCTCAACCGCGTGGATGAAATTATCATCTTCCACGGTTTGCAGAAACAGGAATTGCGCAAAATTGTCCAACTGCAAGTCAACAGATTACAGCAAAGATTGGGCGATCGCAAAATGTCTCTCAAACTCTCGGATACTGCTCTTGACTTTTTAGCCGAAGTCGGATACGACCCTGTATTCGGTGCGCGTCCCTTGAAGCGGGCGATTCAAAGGGAATTAGAAACTCCGATTGCTAAAGCTATCTTACGTGGCGAATTCAACGACGGCGACACAATCTTTGTCGATGTCGAAAATGAGCGCCTTGCTTTCAAGCGTTTACCCGTTGAGTTGTTGACTACTTAATTTGTAAACTCGTAAGAAAAAAGGCAGTAGGCAGTACGAAGTTCATCGGGGCTGCCTTCTACTTACATCCATTGAGTCTCAAATGCATCTTGTCCAGTTCCATAAATCAAGTTGCCGTATGCTTGCCAACGGACAATTTCTTCAGAGGTAAGTGGAGGAGCATTGAGTACAGACAGGTTTGCCTCTAATTGTTGTAAATTTTGTGGAGCTGTAAGTGCTAAATTTACAGCTTTTTGATGTAGGGCGTAGCGATAGCAATCCGCCGCAGTAGGAGGTTGTTGTTGCCAGTGGGGATGTCCTTGTAAAAGAGTTCTCCAACGCGTACAGGTGAAGGCAACCACAGGAATACCAGCTCTGTAGGCAGATGGCAAAACATCCGCTTCTACTTTGCGATGAGCCATGTTGTAGCGATGCATCAACACCTGAAACTTACCTAGATTAATTAATTCCAAAGCAAGAGAGCGGTTATGGGTACTAACTCCCACGTAACGCACTAGTCCTTTTTCTTGCCAAGAGTATAATTCATCAAGCATTGCCTCAACTTGAGCCATATCATCATCAGGACAGACGTACTCAGCGAAAAACACATCCACCTCATCAACATTGAGACAACGACGCACAGAGTCAAAATAACTACGCAACCCGCTAATATCTCGTTCTTGATATCCTGTTGCAACTAAAACTTGTTCACGTTTGCTCGCTACAAGAGATTTTAGTCCCTCTAACAACCTCTCAAACTCTAGATTGTAAAAGAAGAAGTAATTTACTCCTGCCTCAAATGCTACTGTCACTGCCGTACCATCTAACCCTGAATGCCCCGCCAAACCAATGATGCTTGTTGGCTGCCCGTTTTGGGTTACTAAATCCATACTCGACTGCCTCGATTCAAAAAACTTGCATCAAAAAATTTAAAACCAGTTAAGTGAAATTTTTAAATTCTCAGCTTCATTTGTATTTGTAAAAGTATTTTGTGAATGCGATAATCATTATCATGGCGATATTAGATATACACTTTAATAAAAATTACTATCATCTAGTTTTAAAATCATCAAAATAGTTTGTAGTTAAATAGAAAAAGAAAAACACCTCCAACCTGATTTTGTATTGAGGTCAATTGAGATAAGTCAATTGAGATAAACAGGCTGGTAAGTGTCAATTAAAAGTATTATCCATTCACTTAGTGAACTCACCCGAAGGTGAATTTTTACAATTTTGATTTTCATCTAGAGTTATTATGTCAGATTTTATTAACTGATTAAAAAAATTAAATAATTTTAAGCTAATTAGTAATCTATTTTCGCAATTATTAGGAGAAAGGTCAGATTAATACTGTTAACAAAATGTGATTAAAGATACATGTAAATTAATTAAGTAATTCATTTGTAATTATCTTTAAATTTTTGATCAAAAAAACTTAGTGAGAGTCTGAAGACTGAAGGCTAGTGACTGGAGAGTGTCTACTGTGAGGAAGACGCACAAACTTCTTTCCTAGTCTATCCTCATAAAAATGATAGGGAAAAGTTCATCCATATCATCATTAGAAATAGATAGTGTAAGATGTTGATATTTACAAAGGCAAGTTAAACTACTGTCCAATTCAAGCTAGGCTAAAAGTATATCTTTACAAAAAGATTTAGTCATTTTCATTGAATTAATACAGATTTTGCGGTTATGAGCCGCTATGAGAATTCTATTAATTGAAGATGATGAAGTTATAGCCCAATCACTTGCCAAATCCCTGACAAATCAGCGTTATGCTGTCGATATTGCCAAGGATGGGCAGGAAGGTTGGGATTTTGCCGATTTATTTACTTATGACTTGATTTTGCTAGATGTATTGCTGCCTAAGCTAGATGGGATTAGTCTCTGTCGGCGATTAAGAGCAAGCGGTAATCAAACACCTATTCTTTTATTAACAGCTCAAGATACCAGCAAAACGAAGGTGATAGGTTTAGATGCTGGTGCAGATGATTATGTTGCCAAACCTTTTGATTTTCAAGAGTTATTAGCTCGTATCCGGGCTTTATTACGTCGGAGTGGTTCAGCATTACCGCCCGTGTTGAATTGGAAAAACCTGCAACTCGATCCTAGTACTTGCGAAGTTACCTGTAATAGCAAGCTTCTGCATTTGACTCCCAAGGAGTACGGTTTACTCGAACTTTTTCTACGTAACAATCACCGGATTTTTAGCTGTAGCGCTTTAATAGATCATTTGTGGTCATTTGAAGAACCACCTACAGAAGATACGGTTAGATCCCACATAAAAAGTTTACGACAGAAACTTAAAGCAGTGGGAATCGTAGAAGATCCAGTTGAGACAGTTTATGGCATTGGATATCGCCTCAAGCCTGTTGAGAAAGAGGACAAGAGGACACGGGAAGACGGGGAGAGGGGGAGAGAGGACAAGGGGACATGGCGATACGGTGAGCAGCGCGTTGTTGGGATCTCCCCCGTTGTAGCGACTGCGTACTCCTACTCTACGAGAAGGGCTACGCCCAACGGAGAACCCGAAGGGTACCCGAAGGGCGACACGGGGAATTTTTCTCTCTTTGCGTCTGAGGAAGCGTCACCGCGTCTGGTGCTCCCCACGTCTACTTCCCCCAATCAAAATCTAGTTTCAACTGGAATTTCTAAAATTTGGGAGGAGGTAGTACACAAACTTGAAGAGCGAGTGGTTGGGATTGGGCAAGCTTCGACTATGCTGTTACAGGGAAAACTAAGTGAAGAAATGCAGTCACAAGCAAAGCTAGAGGCTCATAAGTTAGTTGGTTCTCTAGGTATGTTTGAATCTGATGAAGGATCTCGTCTAGCTCAAGAAATAGAATCCCTGTTAGAAAAAGGCAATCAGCTCAAAGCAGCAAAAAAACAGCATTTAGTGCAATTAGTTGTGGCATTACGCCAAGAATTGCAACTATTGAACTTTAGGTATAAGCCGGGACTGTTATCCGTCAATCAACTAGCGAATGAACGCCCGTTGCTGTTGATTGTCGAGCAGGATAGGGAATTTGCTGAAATGTTGGTAAGGGAGACAAAGAATTGGGATACACGAGTAAACTTTACACACGCTACGCGAACGCAAATTGTCCCAAATGCGATCGCTGCTAAGGAGTTGATAGCTGAAGATTGCCCTGAGGTTGTCTTGCTTGAGCTTCCCGCTGACGACAATGCAGAAAGTGCTTTGGCTTTGTTAGCAGAACTAAGTAACCGTACCCCAGCAGTACCAGTAATAATTTTAACAGAGCAGGATAGTTTATTAGACAGGGTAAAAGTTGCTCGCTTAGGTGGAAGAGCGGTTTTACAGAAGCCTGTTTCTCCAGCCACAGTACTGGAAACAGTAAATCAAATATTACAATATTTCCTTCCAACTGAAGCAAAGGTAATGGTTGTAGACGACGATCCGCAGATTTTAACTGCTGTCCAGAGTTTACTGGTACCTTGGGGACTAAAAGTTTACAGCCTAGACAATCCCTTGCGATTCTTAGAGGCAATAGCAGTTGCTGAACCGGAACTGCTGATTTTAGATGTAGAAATGCCTGGAGTAAGTGGTATAGAGTTATGCCAAGTTGTACGTAACGAGCCTCAGTGGAGCGGACTGCCTATCTTGTTCCTCACTGCTCATAGCGATACTACAACTAAACAGCAGATATTTGCGGCAGGTGCTGACGACTACATTAGCAAGCCGATTGTTGAACCAGAATTGATTGCTCGAATTCTCAATCGCTTAGAGCGATCGCTTGCTCAACGGCATCTAGCAGAAATCGATACCCTGACATTTGTCTCCAATCGTCGCAAGTCCACCCAAGACATAGAACGTCAGCTAGCATGGAGCGAACGCCACCATCAATCCTTTTGCTTCGCCATTGTGGATTTGGACAATCTCAAACAAATTAACCACCAGTACGGCCATGCGATCGGCGATCGCGTATTATCCCGATTAGGACAAGTGTTGCGACAGGCATTCCACACTCAGGATGTCGTCGGGCGTTGGGGAGGTACGGAATTTGTAGTGGGGATGGCGGGAATGAACAAAGGTGATGGGGCGCGGAGGCTTTTAGAAGTTCTCAAAAGTTTTCGTCAAATCGAGTTTACAACTGCCAATGACCAAAAATTTCATGCCACTTTCAGTGCAGCAGTTGTCGAGTATCCTCAAGCTGGTAACAATCTTCAAGCCCTTTACCAGGCTGCTGACACAGTTCTTGAGCAGGCAAAAATAACGGGAAGAAATAAAGTACTGAGTAATTAAAAGTATTAGCTTACAGGTTAGAGGTGACAGAAGAGGAGGGGGAGAGAGGGAGAGTGGGAGAGTGGGAGAGAAAATCCTTCTCCTTGTCTCCGTGTCGCCGCGTCCTCTTGATTCCCCGCGTTCCCACCTCCCCGTGTCCTTTTCCTCTGTCCCCTATCCCCTATTCCCTATGTCAGAACTATTACACGCATTTTTTACTTCCAGCCCCTTTATTCCCCACGGACATTGCTATCTGTGGAATCCAGGGTTGGTATGGTTGCATTTGTTATCAGATTCCTTAATTGCCCTAGCATATTATTCGATTCCCTTCACATTGTTCTATTTCATCCAGAAGCGACAAGATGTTCCTTTCAAAAGGATTTTTTTGTTGTTTGGAGCGTTTATCGTCGCTTGCGGTACAACTCATCTCATGGAGGTTTGGACACTTTGGCATCCGATTTACTGGCTATCCGGCTCGATTAAAGCCATTACAGCATTAGTTTCACTGTATACAGCCATTATATTAGTGGAATTAGTACCTAAAGCACTGGAAATACCTAGTACAGCCGAATTAGAAGCAGCTAACCAAAAACTGCAACAGCAGATCGCAGAACGTCAAAAAGCGGAAGCAGCATTACGCAAAGCCCATGATGAATTAGAAATCCGAGTTCAAGAACGAACAAAAGAGCTAGTAAAAGCTAATGAAGCGCTACAAGAAAGCGAACAACAACTAAAGTTAGCATTACAGGCAGCTAAACTTGGTGCTTGGCAACTCGATCTAAAAACAGGAGAATTATCAGCATCTTATCAGTGTAAGGCAAACTTTGGTTTGTCAAGCGAAGTAGAGTTTTCCTACAGAATGCTATTTGAACGCATCCATCCCGAAGATCGGGCTTACGTGCGCGAATCTGTCAGTCGAGCACTGGAACAAAATATTGATTATGAAGCGGAGTACCGCAACATCTGGCCTGATCATAGCGTTCATTGGATATTAGCACGGGGAAGCGCTATTTGTGATGCTGATGGTAGCCCTACCCGGATGATTGGCGTCACGTTAGACATTAGCGATCGCAAGCGTGCAGAGGAAACTCTGCAACAAACAACGATGCTACAGCGAGCTATTTTGGATAGTGCTAACTACACAATTATTTCGACAACAGTAGATGGTACAATCCTCACCTTTAATCGCGCCGCAGAGCGATTGTTAGGATATACGGCAACAGAAGTAGTTGGGAAAACAACGCCAGTGATCATCCATGATCGAAACGAAATTGTACAGAGGGCGCAACAGTTATCGCAAGAACTAGGATTCACTATTGAAGAAGGGTTTGAGGTTTTTGTTGCCCACGCGATCCTGGGGCAGGTAGACGAGCGCGAATGGACTTATATCCGCAAGGATGGTTCGCGTTTCCCAGTACTGCTCTCAATCACAGCTTTGCGTGACGCTCATAACAATATTACGGGGTTTCTCGGCATTGGTAGTGACATTAGCGATCGCAAGCAAGCACAACAGGCACTGCACGAAAGTGAACAGCGTTTTCATGTCTTTATGAATAATAGTCCTACCGTTGGCTTTATGAAGGATGTCCAAGGGCGTTATGTTTATGTCAATCAAAGATTTGAAGATATATTCCAAGTCAAACTAGCAGATATACGAGGAAAAACTGACTTTGACAGATTTCCTATTGAGGTAGCACAGGAACTTAGTCAGCACGATCAAGTTGTTTTGTCTACAAGACAAACAACTGAGTTAGAGGAAACAGTGCCAACACCCGATGGCACTCTCCACAATTGGTTAGTTTTTAAGTTTCCAGTTTGGGATAGCGCTGGGCAATTATTTCTTGGTGGTGTCGCAATTGATATTAGCGATCGCAAGCGAGCCGAAGAAGAACTTCGCCACCTCAGTAAGGCGTTGGAAAGTGCAGTAGAAGGTATTTCGCAGTTAGATAGACAGGGACGTTATCTCAAGGTAAACCCGGCATATGCCAGTATGCTTGGATACCAAAGCGAGGAAATGATTGGTATGGAATGGCAGTTGATTGTATACCCAGAGGATCGAGAAAAATTGAGTGCAGCCTACCAACAAATGCTCACCAACGGTAAGTCAGAAGTAGAAGCAAGAGCTGTGCGCAAAGACGGCTCAGTTTTTGATAAACAAGTAGTGATGGTCAAATCTTACGAACAACAGCAATTCATTGGGCATTATTGCTTCATGAAGGATATTAGCGATCGCCGCGAAGTCGAGCGCCTTAAAGATGAATTTGTTTCGGTAGTTAACCACGAATTGCGCACACCCTTAACTTCCATCTCTGGAGCCTTGGATCTACTAGCCAGTGGCATCTTACAAACACAGCCCGAAGATGCTCAAAGGATGTTAAATATTGCTGCCAGTAACACTGATCGGCTAGTACGTCTAATTAACGACATCCTGGATATCGAACGCATCGAGTCAGGAAAGATACAGATGACAAAGCAAAGCTGTGATTCTGCTGACTTAATCAGGCAGTCAGTTGAATTGATGGAAGAAATGGCAGCACAGGCAGGAGTGACAATATCAGTTTCCTCCTTTTCATCTCACCTGTGGGCTGATCCCGATCGCATTATCCAAGTACTTACCAACTTACTCAGTAACGCAATTAAATTTTCACCACCAGGTTCTACAATTTGGTTAAGCGCGGAAGAGGACGCGGGGACAAGGGGACAGGGAACAGGGGACAGGGAAAATATTTTCTCCTCATCTCCCTCTATATTATTTAAAGTCACAGACCAAGGGCGGGGGATTCCGGCAGAGAAATTGGAAACAGTTTTTGAGCGTTTTGGACAAGTTGATGCCTCGGACTCTCGCCAAAAAGGGGGAACCGGTTTGGGTTTAGCTATTTGTCGCAGTATATTGCAACATCATGGCGGGCAAATCTGGGCTGAAAGTACCTTAGGAGAAGGTAGTACTTTCTTTTTTACCCTGCCAATCCTCACACAAGAGGACATGGAAACAAGAGGACAAGGAGACAGGGGGAATGTGTTTCATAAATTCTCCGCGTTCCATGCTCACCGCCTCACCCCGTCTTCTCAAACTTTGTCAGCACAGCCTCCTCTCGTGCTAGAGTGTGACGATGATCCTTCAGTTCGCGTTGTTGTGCAAACCATGCTAGAACAACAAGGCTATCGAGTTTTGGCAGTTGGATCGGGACAAGAGGCGGTAGAAGAAGCAACAGCGAACAATCCCGATGCTATTATTCTTAACTTAATGATGCCTGGTATGGACGGTTGGGAAACCTTGGCAATTCTTAAACAACAGCCACATACCCAAAACATCCCTGTAATTATTCTCAGTGGTTTATTACCCGATGCGAGTAAAGGTCTTCCGGAAGGGGTGAGTGACTGGATTGTCAAACCTCCAAAAATCAAGTTGTTGTGCCAAGCTTTAGAAAAAGCTACTTCTCGACAAAATCAAACTCTCAAAGTGCTGATTATAGAAGACGATCAAGATTTGGCACAGGTACTCATTGCTATGTTTAATAGCCACAACATTACCACTTTTTATGCCCAAACCGGGCGAGAAGCGATACAAGTCAGCCAAAATATCATCCCTGACTTATTAGTACTGGATTTAGGATTACCAGAATGTGACGGTTTTACTGTAGTAGATTGGCTGCGGCAGCATAACCGCCTCTGCCAAGTGCCGTTGGTTGTTTACACAGCCCGCGATCTAGATGAAAGCGATCGCGAACGATTAAGGTTAGGACAAACCCTATTTCTCACAAAAGGACGCATCACCCCGCAGGAATTTGAGCAACGAGTGATTAATTTACTCAACCGAATGATTCGCGGCAAAGATTAAGAAAGGCAGGAGGCAGAAGGCTGGAAAGTTTATATAGTAGGCTTTTTAGTTTATTTTACTACTTGGTTATTTCCACCGTATTTTACTAGTGTCAAAGTAGAGTTTATTATGACCACGAAACACATTCTCATTATTGATGATGAATATGATATTCGGGCAGTAGCTGAACTCTCCTTAAAAGCAGTAGGGGCTTGGCAGGTTTCGACTGCTGCCTCAGGCAGTGAAGGAGTAACAAAGGCTGTTGCCGAACAGCCAGATGTGATTCTTTTAGATGTAATGATGCCTGACATGGACGGAATCGCCACTTTTAAAGCATTACAAGCACATCCTGTCACCAATAAAATTCCCGTAATTCTACTGACAGCGAAGACGCAAGCTGCCGAGCAGCGGCGATTTGCCGAACTGGGAGTGCGAGCAATTATTACCAAGCCTTTCAAAGCCATGAAATTGCCTGCTCAAATTGCAGCCGCTCTCAACTGGGAGAGTTGAAAAATTTTTTCTAAATTTCTTTCATCTCCACAATTTCTGCATTTTTCAGTTTTAAAGTTAAAAGCATCCAAAAGACCAACAACTCAATCATGCTTTACCTAAGAGTGGAGAGTCAACACCAATCATTAGGAAACTTGATAAGTTGGTTAGATTACATCCACATATTTTATATCTAAAATTTATGAACAACTTAGAACTATTTCACTTTCACCTCGAAAGAGCTATATACATCTTAAAGTTTCAAGATAAACAACTAGTGGAATATTGGATAGAGCATCTACATCTGAGCCTAGATTATCAATATACAGACTCACTTTTAACAGCAGCCATATTTGAATTATCTGCTACAGATACTGATACTTGTCATTGGATATTAGATAACTTTTCTGATTGTCAACCCTATACGGATTTACTAGACAACGTTATTAGATTTGCTATTGGTAAGCTCATTCAGCAAGGATTTATTCTTGGTCAAGACTTCAGTTTCACTGCTGAGGGAAAAATTCTTCTCAATGAAGACACAAAAAATACTTTAATAGCAGATATTTCTGTATCAGATAATCTATTACTTGAAAAAGTCTTAATGATTCCTCAGCAAACTCCTTCACTAACAATATGATGTCAACTAATACATTCATTGCAAACACTTTTGTCAATTTATTCTTGCACCCAGTTCGCCAACAGCTTAAATCTCTAAAAATAGAAGACTACAAATTTGCACGCTTACTCTGCCAAATTATTCCTGCTAGTTGCCCATTTGAACGAGAAATAAAACTTTGTAAACGTACTATTCTCTATATTCCTCCTCTATGTAAACTCAATCCTTTCTACGAACAGTTAGTTGAACTTCGTTTTCGAGCTTTAACTTATTTAGCAGATTGTCATGGTGAAGATGTAACAATATATTGTTAACAGTAAAGAAAATCACTATTTTTTTCTGAAGTAAAATTGTCTAGTTTCGATTGATTTGACTAAAAAAATTCTCAAAACTTTGGAGTTTTTGTTGTAATTCCTCAGGCATAGAGTAGGAGCGAACTTCTACATTTGAGACGGTGTAATCATAGACTTTAGGCGAATTGAAGTTTGGTTCTATCCACTGTCCGTTGTCACCCGTGTAAGATTTCCACTTTTCTATATCAGTTGCTGGAGAGCCAGGAACGGATGGATAATCTGGCTCTAATAGAAAAGACTTGAGTTTCGGAGCCCAATAAGTGTTATTGGATGATTCATAGTTATTCTGAAACACCGAAGTATACATCCTATTATTTCCAGTGTTGGCAAAGAACAACATCTGGTTTGATGTTTCTGAAGAAATCAATGAATTTCGGATAGTGAGCGGCCCTACCCCAACGGGAATATCGCTAATTTTTTGTACTTCTCCAAGATGATAAGCAGTGGAATTAGAGTAGTATCGGGATGCTCCCACAAGAGAAATTTGATTGGGATTATTGGTAATAACCGAATCTAAAATCGTTATATTTTGAGCATTGCTGATATCAATTCCTGCCCTATGTCTAGAGTCAGAGATAAAAGAGTTCTTGACAAGAAACGGCCCCGGCGAAGCCTCTAGAAACAATCCTGCTGAGTTTTTTACTGCAACAAAGTTATCAATGACTACATTATTATTTTCGTGATCGAACCACATCCCACTTGTAAAGTTTCCGATCGCCTGCTGATCTTTGAACAGCACATTTTTAGCGAAGTGATGTTTTGCCCCACTGATTGCCCAGCCTCTCCAACCCGAAAGATTGCCACGCCAGTTATTGAAGTTTGTACTATTTCCAATCCACAGCCCATTTACCATATTGTCTGTTGATGCACCCATAAAGCCGTTGTAGTTAAAGACACTATTTTTTACAGTTACATCTTGGGTTTTGAACAAATAAAGTCCTTGGTAATTATTCCATTCAAAGCGGCATTGGTCTATTAAAATATTCCGGTTAATCAAGGACTGTTGATTATTCCACTCTTCACCAAATATCACGGCAGCAGTTCCACCCAACGTACCTACTGAATGCCGAAATGAAATATTTCGTAGGACTACATTACGCACTTGGTAAAACCGCATCAAGAATGGATGCACCCCTACTTCGATGGTTGCATTTTTAAAGTTGACATTGCTATTCGGGAGAAGATACAGAAAATCTCCGTTTTCACTCTTTTCAGCAACACCAAAACTCCCAGAGTGAAGCAGTGCTTCTTGAGGCTCTACAAATCCCAAGTACTCATAACTACCAGTACCTCGGAA
Organism: Chlorogloeopsis sp. ULAP02; assembly: GCF_038404745.2. Taxonomy (NCBI): domain Bacteria; kingdom Bacillati; phylum Cyanobacteriota; class Cyanophyceae; order Nostocales; family Chlorogloeopsidaceae; genus Chlorogloeopsis; species Chlorogloeopsis sp. ULAP02. The sequence continues at coordinate 57,131 of NZ_JAYKTT020000082.1, forward strand.
AGTGTTAGGGAATGTATAGTTATATTTTTCAAGTAATACTTGTCTTTGTTGTCTGCCATTTACAAAGACAAGTTCCCTTCTATGTGCAAGTATGTTCTTTGGCCCATATTTACCGTACGGCCCACCATGATTACCAAAATCATAATTCCAAGGCATACGATATATCAAGCCTTTGTCAGTTTTAATTGCTGGTGTCCATGCAGAGAGCGGTACTAGCTCAGAACCCTTAATGACTGTAGGCGTACTCCCCTGTCCTTCAATTACTAACACTACTCCATCTGGAACTTTTGGAAAGCGGTAATCTATTTTGAGTGAACCTTCACGATAGACATCGGGACTCAGTGCTATTTTCGTTGAGACACCCTGTGACAAATATCCTCTAGCCTTTTCTAATGCTGCACCTATTGTTAAGAGTGGATTTTTTTGACTGCCATCGTTAGTGTCAGATGCTTCCATACTCTTGGATACATAGATAACTTGAGATACTTTTGATTCATCTACGTTAGCGCCAGTTATCTTAGTAGCATCAGTACTTTTGAGAGATTGAGCTCCTAGCTCGATAAAATCTTGAATAGTGAGATTTGAGCCATCAGTTTGACCTTCGCTTTGAGCTATTCCTTTGATTGGATAAACTACAGTTCCAATCAATACTAAAAATATTAGATACATCCTATGTATCATTACAACCTCCACTCTTGATCTAGTAAAGATTTCATTTTTTTGTTTTAAAAAAATAACCACATGAGTAAAACATGATTAAAGTCTTAGTTGCAATAACTTATATCTGCAACCAACAGTCAAAACAATTATGAAAACTATTAAAATTAGTCTAAATATTATTCAAAATTTACTGGCTCAATTGTTCTCAAAATCAATTTTGACCAATAATTATTAATCAAAAATGACTATTGATAGAGTCATTTTTGATTTTGCTAAACTATTTTGATTAAATTAGTTTTTAATTAACCAAAATTCGCTAAAAAATAAATTTATAGCTCCAAAATCATAATAGAACTAAATCGAAAGTGCTAATGAGCTACTAGATAATGGAGAGTAAACATACATTTTTGCTATTACACATTTCATGCTAATAAATAAGCTGCATATTATGTACTGCTTTTATTTTTATTGCTTTTGTTTACAATTTAGCTTTACTTGCAGCTAAAGTCTTCCGTGATTATTACAGCCTATTTTTTTATGCAAAATTACCTATATATACAGATTTCAGTCAAATTTAGTGGAGATTAGCTTGACAAGATAGACTATTTCTATCTTTTGTTTGGGTTTTCTTGTATTCCAGTCATTTCATTTTTAGATAACTGAGTTTAGCAATCAGATCTCTTGCTGTGAGAGGTGTTTTAACCTTATCTACAAGGGTTTGAGTGAGATAGTTGATTTGTATAATGATGAAAATTTGAACTTTACTCGTCTTTAATTTAGTTTGCTGCTTTACCCAACTTCTATATTGCATATATCAGGATAAACCACTAATTGACGAATATAAGACGTAACAATACAACTTCTGAAGTGGGAACTATCTCAAGTATTAAGGTAATTTAATATACTAAAGACTACGAAATATTACTTAAAGAGAGAAAGATATCATAAGAAAACACGATCGCACGCTTGCGATCGCGAATTTTTTTAGCAGCTAGTTTGGGTTTAAGTGTTTGAACTATGTACAATTAATGATTGCAAGAACCTTGCTTTGGCTCGTGTTCATTGTGGTGATGTCCATGTCCGTGCTTGTGAGAACAGCTTTGCAAGTCTTGTTCGATCAGCTTTTCTGTAATTTCCTTTAAAGTCGCATCCTTAGGCTTTAGCCCAATCCAAGCATCAACCGTCTCGGTATCGAAACCTATCTCGCAGCGATCGCCTACTTGCATCAAAGGACGGCGAATTAACAATGGATCTTTGAGCATTAACAATAAAGCGGTTTCAGCATCAACTTGTTCGGGTACTAACTCGCCCGATTGCACTCGTGGAGCCGCGCGATTAAACCATTCCGATACAGGGCGATCGCCAAAAAATGAGCGCAAACGCTCAATAGTCCAAGGTTCTGCGAGTATATTGTAGGCAATCACTTCATGACCGGCAGCTGTAAGTAGAGTTTTTTGTTTAGTATTGTTCTTACAACCTGGTTTTTCATAAAAAATTACCCTTGCCATTACAGTAACTCCTACTGGTTTGAAGAATAGAAAATCAATGTCAGTTACCAGTTATCAGTTATCAGTTACCAATTAATAACTGTTTACTGTTGACTGTTCACTGAAAATTACTCACCTAATTAAATTTTAATTAAAAAATAAAATTATTTTACTAATAATAATTATTGCTATTTAGTAACTAGAAATTTCTAGCAGTATGAGTTATCAAATTATACTCAAATCGCTGGTTGGGGTCAGTTTCTCCATACAGATTAAAAGTAACAGTTGGTTCATTACCTATTGCTTCTACACTATGAATTGCATCAGGTGTGAAGCAAATTATATCACCTGGAAATAAAGTTAATTCTCCTGTTTGTTCAATTTGATCCGGTAATTCTGGATTAGAATTACGTCGCCAAAAAGTATTTTTTTCTTGTCCTTTTAATACTGCAACCAGTCCCCAAGTACCGTGATTATGAATATTAGAAGTTGTTTCTGGTGCAAATGTCACTGTTTGTACTGTAAAGGGAAAACCTAATTCATCATAGAGGAGTAAAACCGAAGTACCAGTTTGAGGACAAGGTTCTAAATATTGGCTTTGTACCCAGTAAGAATTAACAATTAATCGTCTTACTAGCATTTGAATCTCTGGTAAACGACTGGCTTCGTTTTCTACATTTTGCAGAACATCTTCTAATTCAGTTAAAAATCTGTAAAGGCGATAATTATCCCTTAGTAAATCCCACGCTCTCATAGATTTACAGATTTGATAATTTCCATCCCCAGTGACAAGCCAATTTTTTCCTTGCATATTTTTGAAGGTATAGTATATAAGAGAAGGCAGAGGGCAGAAGGGAAGTTAGGTAATAGGGGATAGGGGACAGGAGACAGATGAGTTTAATTGTCCTTTTCCCTGCCCTGATGTACGCACCTCAGTAAAGGCTACTTACAAGAGAGATTAAATTTACTCATCATCATCTTCTGGTGGGCGTGTCAAAATATCAAATAACAGTCCAGCACCAAAATCATGCTTATCATCAATTTCTTTGATTTGAGTACATATTTTTTTTGCTTTCTCTATTTCTCCCAATTTCGCTAATACCAATCCCGAAGCGGCACAAGAGTTTAAATACATCCGGATTTCTGAGTCTTCTTTACGATTAGCTAATATTGGTTTTAGCTGTTCCCAATTATCTGGCAAATTTTCTGACTTTTTAATTTTATCAATTACTTTAATTGCTATTTTTAATGCCATAGAATAATTGTTTTTGTAATAAAAGTATCTATATGCTGCTACCAAAACATCTATTTGTTCTCCAGTTTTGGCTAAGGCTTGATTGATATAATTTTCAGATACAGAGGAGTTTTCCCAGTTTTCTGCTGCTAATATCAATAAACTTTTGATATTCTCTGGTACTTTAAACCATGAAAATTTTTCTGCATCCACTTGATATAAATCTCCTTTGTATATAATTCTTGCACTCCTACCGACAGCCACCAGGCAAGCCCACAAACCCTCGTTACCAGGTTGAACCTGGTAACGAGAACTAGAGCCTCTGGCTCTTCTTGAGAAAAAGGAAATAGGTTACAGGATACAGGTTACAGTTTTCCCTGTTCCCTAAAATTTTGTGAGAACGTACAACAAAGTAAAGAGGATAATCCAAATAATGTCTACGAAGTGCCAGTAAATTTCTGCCATTTCGATGCCAGTATGTTTCGTGGCAGAATAATGACCAGGACGACGCGATCGCCACAACACACCTAAAATTAACAGCAGTCCCACAAAAACGTGTAACCCGTGGAACCCCGTCATTAAGTAAAAACAGTTGGAAAATATGTTAGTAGTCAGACCGTATCCTAAGGTCATGTACTCATAAGCTTGTCCGAGTAGGAAAACTGCACCCATGATTGCGGTGATGATGTACCACTTGCGCATCCCTCGAACATCATTCCTTTTAATTGCCGTATCACCGAAGTGAATCACAAAACTACTAGAAACCAGAATGATGGTGTTAATTGTCGGCAATAATAACTCTACTTCCGTACCTTCTGGAGGCCAAACTTCGTTACTTCCTTTAAAAAACAAATAAGTGGCAAAAAACCCCCCAAACATTAAAGATTCCGACATAAGAAACGCTAATAGTCCCTTGACTCGTAAATCTTGATGTTCTTCGTGATGAGCTGGACTCGTTGTTGTTGCGATCGCCATATTATGTAATTGTTGAATGTTAGTAGATAGTAATTAGTTAGTAGGGGCGGCTTTAGAAGATAAATTATCTGTTTGAACGGCAAGATTATCAGCAAAACCCGCCCGTACAGTAGATAGTAGTTAGTAGCCTTTATAAACTGGGTACACCAGAACAGATAAACAAACTTTCTTCCCTTCTGCCTACCTGCGCCAGTTAAGAACCACTAACCACTAACTACTAACCACTAACCATTAGCAGCAACAGCCGTTTCACCTGTTTCCGAAACTGTACTATGGCCATTGATACCGTAATCGTAAGGGCCGTGAGTTACTACGGGTAAGATTTCCCAGTTTTCAATCAGAGGCGGAGAACTGGTTGTCCACTCTAAAGTCATAGCATTCCAAGGATTGTCTCCGGCTTTCTTACCAGCAATCCAACTCCAGAGAATGTTAATTGTGAAGGGAATTACCGATATGCCCAAAACATAAGCACCAATCGTACAAATCTCGTTGATGGAGGTAAATTGCGGATCGTACATTGCTACTCTTCGGGGCATTCCTTGTAAACCCAATTCATGCATGGGTAGGAAAGTCAAATTTGTACCGATAAAGGTAAGGATAAAGTGAATGCGACCTAAGGTTTCATTCATCATCCGTCCAGTGATTTTGGGGAACCAGTGGTAAATGCCAGCGTAAATACCAAATACGGAACCGCCAAACAATACGTAGTGGAAGTGTCCTACTACATAGTAGGTGTCGTGAACGTGAACATCAAAGGGTGCTGTTCCCAGGGTGACACCACCAATCCCACCTAGAACAAACATCATCAATAAGCCAACCGCAAACAGCATGGCACTGGTGAAGCGGATTTTGCCACCCCAGAGGGTTGCTACCCAACCAAAAATCTTCACACCAGTGGGAACGGCGACGATCAAGGTAGAGATGGTGAAGAACATCCGCATCCAACCGGGTGTGCCACTGGTAAACATATGGTGTACCCAAACGAACAAGCCCACAACGCAGATAGCCAGACTAGAATAGGCGATCGCTTTATAGCCAAAAATAGGTTTGCGCGCATGTACGGGTATGACTTCGGACATGATGCCGAAGATGGGCAGAATCATCAGATAAACTGCCGGATGGGAATAGAACCAGAATAGGTGTTGGTAAAGGACTACGTTACCGCCTGCATCTGGTTTGAAGAAGGATGTGCCAAAATGAAGGTCGAATAACAGTAGTATCAATCCTGCTGCTAACACTGGTGTAGATACCAGTGCTAAAACGGAAGTTGCCAAAATCGCCCAGCAAAATAGGGGAACTTGATCCCACTTCATGCTGGGAACTTTCATGAACAAGATGGTGATGACAAAGTTCAGCGAACCCAAAATGGAGGAGGTTCCTACCAAAACAATGGCGAGTACCCACAATGTTTGAGCAACCGGAGCAGTAACCAGACTCAGAGGAGGATAAGCCGTCCAACCAGATTGGGAACCACCACCGAAGAAGAAACTAGCTAATAGTAGCAAACCCGCAGGTGGGTTCAACCAAAAAGCGATCGCATTCAACTTCGGAAAAGCCATATCCCTAGCACCCACCATCAACGGCACCAGGAAATTGCCAAATCCTCCAATCGCACTAGGGACGATCCAAAAGAAAATCATGATCGTCCCGTGATTCGTCATGAAAGCGTTGTAAAGGTTAGGTTCTAGCAAATCAGCATCGGGTGTTGCCAACTCAGCACGCATGGCAACTGCCATCAGCCCACCGATAAGGTAGAACAAAAACGCCGTTACTAAGTATTGGATGCCAATGACCTTATGGTCAACATTAAATGTGAAGTAGTGGTACCATTTCCACGCTTGGGGATGATGAGTGGTTCCGGCAACCACAACAGTAGAGGCTTCACTTCCCGGTGGATGATTCCGTGGAATTTCGAGCGTCATAAGCAATTTCCGCGATAATTTGTCTGTTGGTGGTTACAGCGTTTCTCAAGTTCGTAGCGCCTTGAAACGCAGAGGAACACAGAGGAAAACGCAGAGGGACGCAGAGTTGATTAACCACCAAATTAATGACTATGAACTATTGACTCTATCCCCATTTTTTGGGTGTAGGGAGCGAGAAAATCTGATGTTGATAATTCAGCAGGGTTCACTGCAACTGCTTGTTTTAGTTCCTGTTGGGCAATGCGGTTTTCTGCTAACCAGCTTTCAAACTCGGCGGGAGTATGAACAACTACCTGCGATCGCATCGAACCGTGATAGCCACCGCACAATTCTGTACAAACGATGGGATATGTACCGACTTTAGTGGCGATAAACCGCAGTTTAGTTGGGATACCGGGAATTGCATCTTGCTTTAAACGAAATTGCGGTACCCAAAGAGAGTGAATTACGTCTGTGGCAGTCAGGTTCAGTTGTACATCAGCACCAACCGGAACGTGTAATTCACCAGCTGTCACACCGCTGTTGGGATAATTGAAAATCCAGGCAAACTGCATTCCCGTGACATCGACTGCTAAGTCGGCGGGTTTTTCTGGGCGATCGCTAGCTCCGCCAATCCCAATTTCCGGTTCATTGACTGGTGCTGCCATTTCCATCCCAGATCCATCATTCAATGTTGCAGCTAAAGCAGTTCCAGGCATTTGAGCAACATGAGATGGAGCATGATTGTGAGTATCTAACCCCCCCATGCGCCCGTATACATCTACACTGTAAATTCCTAAGACAATGACGATGATGGTTGGAATTGCTGTCCAAAAAACTTCGAGAGGCAAGTTACCCTCGATGGGCGCACCATCTGTATCATCACCTTGACGGTGACGAAATTTCCATAAAAAAATCAGAATGGTTCCTTCTACCACTACAAATAGTGCGGTGGCAATTGTCACCATAATATTAAAAAATCCGTCTACTAAAGGTGCTTGTTGCGATGCTTGTTCCGGTAGTAGACTGTGGTGTTGACCAACCCAAATACTGAAGAGTGTGATTACTACTCCAGCAACTAAGGTTAACAGCGAAACAGGAATTTGTTGCATATATACCTGCTCTTTAACACGTTGTTCAAGGTGTGATTCTCGCCTGTTGTAAAGTAGTACATTGCATCCTGTGCTTTCGATGCATACGTCACACCAAAGAAGAGAATTTTTAGGTTTGTGTCTAGATCTGTGACTGTTACAATTTTTGTACTTATTTTGGTTTACACCTTTTTCAGGCAACTTTGTCTAACTATTTTATTTTCTATGTTTCTAATAAATAATTGGGGGAATTTAATCATGTTTTAATTTATGTTCCCCCACCAATTCTGAGACTATATATTTATTCCTATTTCCCAGGATCTTCCTGCTTATAGAGAAGTTTGATTGTTGATGGCAAACTGTTTGCCTAAAAAATGATGAGGCTATCTTAGCAGCAAGTTTTAAGTTGTTAACTACTAACAATTTGTGATTTACGGATTTGTTTACTGTGAACTTTTTGTAGAGTTACTGTAAATAACTAATTTTCCCCTCTGGTATTCTTGCTACGTTGATTACATTTGAGGTAAACAGTATTTCCTTTAACAATAATATCTCTCTTCTACCCAAAGACCTAGTTATTTAATGCAGCATGGGTATAGCAGTTCTTGGAACAAATTTTTGCACATGCTTCACAACCAATACAGTTTTCTGGATGAGCAACTGTCATTACTTTCTTTTCAATTTCATCATCGTCTTCATCTTCTACAAATTCTCCCTCTTCATTCATCGCTTTTAGTTCTAGGACGTTATGCCCGCAGATTTTGAAGCATCTGCCACAACCAATACATTTATCTTGGTCAATTGATTCAATGAATTTTGGAGTCCAAGCTTTTCCACCTAATGTCAATCCTGTTAATACTGCCATGTATGTACCTTCTGCAATTTTGTTGACGAATATATTTGCGCTTTACGCTCACTCTAATATAACCTTTATTTTATTTTTTTAATGTTCTAATTTAACCTTTTATTTCGTCAAAATTCTATAACTTATACAAAAAACCAGCTGGTTTTTTGTAATTGAAACAATAGATGAAATTAATTACCAATAATTTTTTATAAATATGAATAGTAAAATTCAACCAGACAAGAGTTGTACTGATAATACATCCAAATTAAAAGGGAACAGGGTTGGGGAGGTTTTCTTGTAACTCTCAAAAATGATGATACTTGTTTGCATTAAAAGGGAATAGAGAAAAGAAGAAGACAAGGGGAGACGGGGACAAGGGAAATCTGAATGACGTTCTTGCTCCTTCACCCTCGTTACCAGGTTGATACCTTCTGCCTCCTGCCATCTGCCTTCTTAAGCCTTTTTCAGTCATTTGTCATACAAATTATGGTAAAAATTTCATCCAGAATATGAGTAAAAGACAAAAAAGTGTAAACCAATTGACAGAATCATCAGAATTGTTAAAGATTAATATTATTAATAATCCAATTTTAATTCCCTAACTTCTATTTTGAAATGTTAGTGATAACAGATAATTTCAGTAAGAGTTTTTATTAAGTGAAAAAAGTCGGTAATTACCGTACAGAAAAAGAAAGAAATGGTATGAACGCTCATGATGAACACATTTCTGGAAAAAATTATGAAATTTATAGATAATCAAGATTTGATGGCTCGGTCGGGTTAAAAGCTGTAAATAGCTTGTAATTGGATGGTCTGTCTGAGTATGGATGTGGGTGGTTAGTACAGCAATCATGTATTGCTGGTAAAAGTAAGAATGTGGTGGTGAGTAGTGCATAGAAAGGACGCATCCAGGGGAGACTTGAGCCAAACATCTCAACGAATATAGTGGCAATAGCCTTATGCCTTATACAATTCCGAATAACAGTTGCGTTGGATGTGATAATTGCCGTCCTCAATGTCCTACAGGTGCTATCAAAATTGAAAACGATGAATACTGGATTGATCCGAGTCTTTGTAACAACTGCGAGGGTTATTATCCAGAACCTCAGTGTGTAGTAGCCTGTCCCACCAACTCTCCCATACCCTGGCAAGCAAAAAGGGGAAGGTGTAGAGTTGAACCAAGAGAGGTGACTAATCCAGACTTGTTTTCTAATGGCAAGAGCAACCCCTTTGCTTCGGCAATTGTCATTTGGGAAGCTTGTAATGTGCTGGCACAACGCACTTCACTGCCTTGGGAAACAGATGAACAAGGAAATTTGTGTTATCGCCGACAAGTCTACCAAGGTAAGGGAGCGATCGCCTTTCATATTCTTGCATCAGCAGATCCAAGCACATCTATTACTGAGCTGCCACAAAAACTAGTAACAGATCTAGAAGCAATTGAGGCACTCGATATTAGAAATGCTTGTATCCATTTGATTTTTGCAGCTTATGCTACAAGTTTGGATCGACCTTGGGAGCAAGAGTTTGCAATTGATGAACGCCAATTAGAGAAATATTTGGGCTTAGAGAAACGTAAAGATTTGAGCAAAGCTGTCAAGCTGGCTTTAATGAAAAACTTGGTACAGCAAGCTTGCTCGCTCATCATTTCTATTGACTGGCCTCAACAAGGGCAAGTCAAGGGGTTTTCGATCACAAGAAGTCGTTTGTGGGAGTTAGTGACAATTCAGCACCACTTTCAAGAAGACGAACTTGGTTGTAAATATCTGGTTGGCTTAACCTTTAAAGTCAGAGCAGGTATCTGGACACAATACTTCTTAAACAAACAAGGCTGTAAGGAAAGAACTGCATTTTATCAATACGGGAGTCTGCCAAAATCTTTGTTAACTACAGTGATGAGTATTTGGCAGCAGCATGAAGGTGCAGCGCGATTGATGCTGTGGTTGCTGTTTAAAACCAAGATGGGTAAAGAGCAACGCATTACCGTTCCTACCTTAATGCGGGTTGCCTACGGTGAAGAAAAAATTACCTTAGCATTTAGGCAAAGAGAGGAACGCAAACGATTGCTACGGACTTTTGAACATGATTTAGAAGTCCTCAATCATTATGGAATGAAACCCTGTTTTGACCCAGTTACTTACCCAACTGCCATACAACCTTTGTGGGCTAAGTTAGTCGATATTCCCGAAGATCCAGATGAGGCACTGGAATTTTGGATGAATGACGGTGGCAACACCTCGCGGCTTACAGATATAGGCCCTCGCGGCAAGTGGAATCTCCTGATGAATGCGCGTATTTTAGCTTTCGATCTGCCTCCAGACTGGGAACAGCACATTGCAGACTCAGAAAAAAAGCAACAGCGAACCGCAAAAAACAAAAGAAAGTCAAAAACCACAAGTGATTTGATTGGCGAACAGATTTTGCGAGCGCGAAAAAATCTTAACCTCTCGCAAAGAGAACTGGCAAAGCTAGCAGGTAAAAGTCAAAGCTGGATTCGTGATATCGAAAAAGGTCGCCTAAAAGTCAAATTAGAAGACCAAGTTGTATTGCGGAAAGTTTTGGGTATTGCTTAATTGGATTTTCAAAACAAAGCAACTATATTTTAGTTGCTTACCTCCAGGGTCATCACCATGATTTTTTCTTAACTAATATTTTCAATGCGATCGCTGCCCAATATAAATTCACTTCCAAAAGAATATGCAGCTTGCCCAAAACTTATCTATATTGATAGTGATGGTGATTGTGCCGATGCGATCGCGTATTTATTTCACAGAACATTAATGAGCGAATATTTTTATCAAAAGTATTATTAATAATATTCAATCATAATTATTTAGATATCAGAATAATTTCTACAAATGTATACATTTATCTGCGAGCGCGGAGTATGGGGTGTATGTATAGATGTATAGTGCGAGAAATACTAAGTTCTGATTACATTTGTTGATAGGTTTTCCTCTACACCCGTTTTTCTAACTCTAGAACTTAGCACAGAGGTTGGTAGCGGAGGATAATATGCAGCATATATATGATGAATCCTTTGAAAGGATAGTCCGAGACGTTCATGTCGGACAACAGCAAGAAGAATATTACCCAGTTAAACTGATAACGAGCAGAGGTGGCATACACTGCCGTTACTATCCGCTTAAGGATACTGAACAAGCGGCGATTTGGGTTGGTGGCGTGGGTGGTGACTGGGATACGCCAGCTCGTGGGCTTTATCCGTTGCTTTGCCAACAGCTAACTAAAGAAGGAATAGCTTCTTTAAGAGTACGCTATCGTTATCCGGCAGAACTTGAAGAATCAGTCTTAGATGTTTTAGCTGGTATTAACTATTTACATGACGAAGGGATACAAAATTTTGCGTTGATTGGACACTCTTTTGGTGGTGCGGTGGTAATTAAAGCTGCTATTCAAGCTCCAGATGTTCGTACTGTAGTTACCATTGCTACCCAAGTTTATGGCACAGAAACTGTTGCCGATCTAGCCACGCGATGTTCGCTCCTGCTGTTACATGGTACAGAGGATCGGGTACTGCCTCCTGATTGTTCGCAACGTGTCTATCAACTTGCCCTGCAACCTAAGCGTATTATTTTGTATCCAAATGCCGATCATTGTTTAGATCAAGTGGCTGATGAAGTTACCCAAGCTGTCAGAGATTGGATTGTTGAACAATTAAATCGTTCTTCAACAAAGGTACTTTAGTTTAAAGAATACCCCAAGGGCGATCGCATCACTTGGCAATGTATAAAGTTGAATACTTCAAGGCTTACCTTCTAAGTCTCCTACCCACATCAGCAAACCAGGGGTATTTTTGTCGTTAGCATAAGCTGGACGAACCTGATCGTAAATATCAGGGTGCTGCTGGGCTAGTTCATCTTCGCTTAAATTGGCACTGAGCATAGTGCCATCCTTCATTTTGACTGAGTATTTTAGCTCGTCTTTGCCATTGGTGATGACAACTATGCGATCGCGCAATTCCAAGCTAGTTATAGTGACAGGTTCCTCAGCACTGATTGCAGTTGAGAAAAGGAGATTGCCTAAAAGCATCAGAAGAGCAACTACAGGATAGGAACGCATATTCATCCTCCATCAGTACTAACTGCTTCTATTAGTGTATAGCTTTAGTAAATAAGCGTACTGTTTAATCATTTTTGAGCCTTTGAGCTTGAATGTTGGAGTTCTAAGGTAAACATTTAGTGATGTTTAATACTTATAAATGAAAAAACATTTGTTATTAACTGATATAAAAATTTCTTAAATACGAAATATCGCATTCATCTTTATGAAATTTAGATTGCGTAATTAACCTGGAAATATATATTTGTGAGAATTAAATTTTAATTAGGGTTATCAAATTTAGATACGGAAACAATAACCGATCGCTATAGATGAGTTGAAACTTTTAGGAGCCAATTATGAGTCATTTCTTTGACCAAAAAATTTCTGAACTAGAATCTCTTGGTCTGTGTAAAGAAATTAGCAATGATGAGAGCGAGATAGTTGCAGGCGGAATGTTTATACCGTTAATGTACCCCTTTGTTCCTATTATGGGTTTGTTAGGTATGCCTTCATCTACAAGTAGTACTCCGCTTACTGATGAATATACAGTTACTGAAGAAGAGGGTGATGGGTGGAAGAGTTATACGGCCACAATGCATAAACGTGAAGTAAAATACGAGACCAACTAATAGCTTACTCACTGCTAACTTGCAACAGGTGTAGGGGAGCCAGCGCTGTCGTGAGCCACTGCACTCTTAGAGGTATCCTCGTTGAGTACAAGTAGCCTAAGACTGGTGTTGTAAGGTATAGAGTAAGAAACCTTTTTCACCATATTGGTGTACGCAGTTGAACAAACGCTACTTTGAGTGATTGAAGCTAGGATATAGTAGCACTTTAACTAAAACTAGATAAGGTGCTGTTTGAAAGTTAATTTTTAAGATCCGAAGGTGTGTTAACTTAAACACACCTTTTTCTGTTAACAAAATTTTTACAAGTTAAGGGATTTCCAAGAAACAAATTATCCTGGATTGTGGGGTGGGCATCCTGCCCGCCCCTCAGATGGGACGGGTGGGGACACCCATCCCACAAGAAAATTTGGGATGTTTTTTTTATTTGGAAGTCCCTAAAGTTGACATTTAAGCAATTGCTTATATATTATTGGAAGTATAGTTAAGTAAATACTTAAATATTTGGTTTACCTAGATGAGTAGACCTGCTGCCAGTGCCGATGTCTTTGTTGCGATCGCAGATCCAACTCGACGGGCGCTATTGGATCGGTTGCGTCTTGGAGAGCAACCAGTGAAAGAGTTAGCAGAACCATTTGCGATGAGCTTGCCAGCAATTTCTCAGCATTTGCAAGTTCTCTGTGAAGTAGGCTTAGTAGAAATGCGGAAATCGGGACGACAACGTCTGTATCGTTTAAATCCAGAACCATTGAAGCAGATATCTAACTGGATTGTTCATTACGAGCAGTTCTGGCAAGAAAAACTAGATGCCCTTGGCGACTATTTGGAGGAAAATCAATGCTCCGAGACTTGAAGAAGGAAATTTTCTATCCCTATCCTCCTCAAAGAGTTTGGCAGGTACTTACTAACAGCGAAGTACTGGCGGTATGGCTGATGGAAAACGACTTTGAGCCGCGTATTGGACATAGATTTCGGTTTTTGTGTCCCCCACTGCCAGGGCTAGATGGAAGCATTAGTTGTGAGGTGATTGAGCTAGAGGAGCCAAAGCGGCTTTCTTACACTTGGCAGGATAGCATGATGCGCCAGCCTTCTATTGTGACTTGGACACTCAAGCCTGTAGATGGAGGTACACGAGTGCAACTTGAGCATAAAGGTTTAAGGCAAGAAGTTATTGGTGTAGGTGAGCCAATCCGCCATTCTCAAGCGTGGCAGAATCAATTTATGCACGAGTCTATAGCAGTAACTCAGACGCTAGCACCAAATGCTCACAGCATGGTGTTACCGTCAATACCCATTGGTATGTATGCGGCGTTAGATAGTGTTATTCTTAATTCCTTTATTAATGGAGGGTGGGACTATAGGCTTAGTGAAAAAATGCCACAAGTCTTAGTTAGTCTTGCTATTAACAATTAATAACAGATGAATTGGAGAAAAAATGAATGACGCCAGCAAACGACTACTTGCTTTGGCGCAAAAAAACGCGGCTAGCTACTTAGTTAATCCGAAAGTGAAAGCGATTGGAATCGCTGGATCTGTTGCTCGTGGACAAGCCGATGTCTACTCAGATATTGATATGAGTATTTATTATGATGAACTACCAACAGATGAAGAATTAAAAGCAACTTATGAACAAAATCAAGGATCAGATTATAGACTTCATGCTAGTGATCGCCAAGTAGGATACATAGTCGAACAGTACTTTGTTCAAGGCGTCAAATGTGATTTCGGTCATATCACCATTGAGTGTTGCGAGCGTGATATAGACAAGTTGCTGGAGGAGTGTAACCCTGACGAGCCTTTGCTAAATATGCTAGCTGGCATCTTTGATATGCTGCCATTACACAATGGTAAACTACTTGCGCAATGGCAGAGAAAGGTAGCCAACTATCCCGATAAATTAGCTCAAGCAATGGTGAAAAAGCATTTGCATTTTCGTGCTTTGTGGGTGCTACAACTTTACGGAATAGAAAGAAATGACGTGCTTTTTCTGACTGATGAATTATTGAATGGAGTAAAGAATATTGTTGGTGTACTGTTGGGATTAAATCGCTTGTATCATCCTGTCAATTCTGTTCCATTTAAAGGGATGGATAAGTTTATTAATAAAATGGCGATCGCTCCCCATCAACTTTCATTTCGTCTCCAGCAGATTTTTCGTAAAGAACCACAAATAGCGGTTATACATCTTGGTGAATTGATAGAGGAAATATTTGTTTTAGTGGAAAAGCATATGCCAGATGTGGATACAACAGAAGCTCGGTACAATTACAAACTCTGGTCAGATAAATTTCATCCATAAGCAATTAAATATATATGGTTGAACAAAATTTTACTAATACAAACACTCAACAATGGCTAGAACTTAAGCAATTTCCGGGAACAAAAATTCTGCCACTAGCTGAACCTGTAGCGGAAGGTTCTATTCATAGATTACAGATGACTGCTAACACAGTAATTCCCGTTCATAAAAAATTAAATCTTACCTTTTGGTGATATTAGCTATGAACTCTCCTTCTCAAATCGGCTTTGCAACTATTATTCCACCTTCCCGGCAAGGAGAAATGCAGTTTGATATTTATTCCCGATTGCTCGCAGAAAGAATTATCTTTTTGCGTGGGGAATTAACAGAAGAAATAGCGAATTTAATCGTGGCACAAATGCTATTCCTTGATGCGGAAGACCCAGATAAAGATATTACATTGTATATTAATAGTTCTGGAAGTTCCTTAACAGCTGCATTGACTCTATATGATGCTATGACTCAGCTTCGTACAGACATATGTACTGTATGCATTGGCACTGCGGCTGCTACAGCAGCATTCTTGCTTTCTTCTGGTACTAAAGGTAAAAGATACGCTCTTCCAAATGCGCGAATTACAATTCGCCAACCATCAGGAAGCGCTGAGGGAAAAGCAACTGAAATTGAGGTAGCAGCTAGAGAAATTTTGTACCTCAGAGAATCCATGAATAGGATAATAGCTGCTAACACTGGCCAACCGGAAGAGAGAATCAAACTTGATTCTGAAAGAGATTTTGTTATGAGTGCTGAACAAGCCAAAGATTATGGTTTAATTGACAGCATCATTTTGAAGACACCAAAGTATAGTCATTAGTCATTGGTCATTGGTCATTTGTTAGTAGTGAGTAGGGGCGGGTTTATTTAGGTATTTCGTCATCTTAGAGAGATTGTTGTTAAAACCCGCCCGTACAGTAGTTAATGGTTATACCAATTCTGTATGAAGACGCGCTGAAAAACGAACCACAAAGGACACAAAGAACACAAAGATAAGAGGTATGGAGAAGAATTTGGCGCAGCTTCACAAAGAAACGGTATTAGAGGAATAATTATGAAAATTTTAATCGTTGGCGGCACCAATTTTATCGGCCCTCCTGTAGTTTCTCAGCTTGTGCAAATGGGGCATGAGATAACAGTGTTTCACCGGAGGAAAACAACAGCGAAATTGCCATCAAATGTGCATGAATTTTTGGGCGATCGCTCCCAACTTCCGAACATGAAAAGTGAGTTGCAGCAGCTTTCGCCCGATGTCGTCTTAGATATGGTTGCATACACTGAGCAAGACGCACAAACTCTAGTAAATACATTTGAGGGGATTGCTCAACGTGTAGTTGTAATTAGCAGTATGGATGTGTACCGTGCCTATGGGGTGATTTTAGGTAGAGAATCTGATATCGTACCAGTACCGCTAACCAAAGATTCACCTTTACGTTCTTCACTATATCCATTTCGGGAAATGCCTAATAGGCCTCTTGATGCACCGATAGATTACGAAAAAATTTTGGTGGAACGAGTGGTGATGGGCAACTCTAACTTACCGGGGACAATTGTACGATTGCCAATGGTTTACGGTGCGAAAGATCCACTACATCGCCTGTTACCTTATTTACGACGCATGGATGAAAATCGTCCTGTTATTTTAGTGCCAGAGAAAATTGCTAAATGGCGTGGTTCTTATGGATATGTAGAGAACGTGGCATATGCGATCGCTTTAGCAGTCACAAAGGAATCGGCAGCAGATCATATTTATCACGTTGCTGATGCAGAAGTACTGAGCGAGACGGAACGCATTGCTAAAGTTAAGGAAGTAGCAGGATGGCAAGGCAAAGTTGTGATTGTGCCTCAAGAGCATTTGCCCGCAGATTGGCAATTGCCTTTGAATCCAAAGCAAGACTGGTTTGTAGACGCAACTCGTATTCGTCAAGAACTGGGATACAACGAAATTGTGCCGCTAGATCAGGCACTGCGACAAACTATTGACTGGCAAAGAAGCCATCCACCCGAACAAGCACAGCAATTCGCTGCACCTTGGCTGCTGGATTATGAAACGGAAGATAAAATTTTGAGCAAGGAGTTGGTATGAGTCTTTTTTGTCTAGTTCATGCCGCTTGTCAAGGCGCGTGGGCTTGGGATCTAGTTATTCCCTATTTGCAGGCGCAAGGACATAAGGCGGTGGCAATGGATTTACCCATTGAAAATCCCTCCGCTACTCTATCAGATTTTGCAGAAGCTGTGATGCGATCGCTCCCACCAAATGAAAACGATGTCATACTTGTGGGAACCTCAATGGCTGGTACTGTGATTCCCCTTGTTGCCAACCAGCGTCCAATTCGTAAGCTGGTATTTCTTGCTGCACTGATCCCATACCCAGGTATGAATATAATTGAACAAACTTATGAAGATATTCCTCCTGAGATGGTAAAGGCAGCAGGTTATGAGCAGCCAGAAGCAACTAAACTTGAGCAGGTGCGTGACGAACCTGATATCTTTAATCCGGCTTCGCTAGGGAAAAACTTTGAAGATGAAGCAGTGGCGATGGAATTTTTCTTTCACGACTGTAAACCTGATGTGGCAAGTTGGGCAATATCTAAGATGCGAAATCATCTATCTTTTGCACATATAACAGAGGTTTTTCCCTTGCCAGCTTTACCAGATGTAGAATCTATCTATATTGTCTGCACCGAGGATAAAATAATTTCCCCTCAATGGTCAAGATATGCTGCACGTAAGCGTTTAGGAGTTAATGCGATAGAATTGAGCGCAGGACATTGTCCTTATTTATCTCGTCCTGCTCAACTTGCTGATACTTTATTGACTTTGTGTTAATCCTTAGTGTAAACAAATCCACCTGCAATGCCGCGATCGCGATCGCGTAGTCTGACATTTGGTTCAATCTCAAATCCACAGGGTAGCTCTGTTGCCCAACACAGCTCTTGATTTTGGGGATAAAAGTAAACAATATCATTCACCCGTCTTTGAATCACCGGAACTCTTTGCATTGCCGGAGGTAATAGCCATTGAGATATTGTGTGAGTTTGAGTGAAGATAATAAAAATAGCAGTTATGAAGACAAGTGAAAAAGCGATCGCACTTCGCTGAGAATATCTAGACACAATCAACACGAACTGCGATAGCAACGACTGAGCATAAATGGCAATTAATAGGGATGGAATCAAAAGAAGATAAGGCAGAGCAAATCGAAAGAAGGGAGCAGTCATCATTAAAAACAAGAAACCAACGATTTCGATTGCCACAATCCAATACTTGCCTTTAATTTGAATTTTGCGAAATGATTTGAAGGGCATAATCACCCCTAAGATAGTTGCAACTATCAGTGCTACCATTACCTGATTGGGGCGCTCAGAGTTGAGCCAAGTTAGTAGTAGCCACAGCCAACGATTTCTTCCCTCTGGGGGCTTACCGTACCAGTTGCTCCATCCGTGAGTTCCCTGCGCAACTTGATCGATATTTTCTGTATCAGGCAACCAGGGTAAATCGAAACAGAACACAGAAGAAGGATACAATGGACAGCCAGATGCTTTGATGCCAGCAGCTAGCATGGGAGTAAGCAACACCAACGCGATCGCACCACCAATGCAAAGTTTTTGGATTGAGCGCCGATGGTGAACTGCATAAAACAGACTCGTCACAAGCATGAGGGGAATGGCTGTTAGCTTGATTGTTAAAGCTCCTACCGATAGAATTAGCGGTACTGCCTGAGCATTACAATTATATAGATTTTGTGAATTTGGTAAGCTCGGTGATTGAGGATTTGATACTACTAAAATTGCCCAGCAAACAATACCTATTAGCAATCCCGTAGGTAGATCTGGAGATGGGGAAATCAGGATTTCTCGAAAAAGGGTATATAAAAGCGTAAAGGGTAACATCAATCCCAGAAAGACGATCACAAACCAATCGCTAAATAATGCTTTTCCTGTGATGGTGTACCTTAGACAAACTAAAAAGTGTAATATTGCTAGCAAGAAAACAAATCCATTCGTGACAGCACTAACCCGTGCCTCCAAACTAGGTGGGTTGAACGGAGCTGCCAGTGCAAACCATGATGAGGTAAAGCCCAAATTACTGAAAATTAAGGCGACACCTGTGACTGTTCCGTGCTGATGTAGCCATTGAATTACTGAATAGTGGTAAAGCCCTGTGTCAATCCAAGTCACTTGCTGATTTGTGAAAGCAGCCACAGCGATCGCTATTCCGATATAGCTCAGAACTAGTTGCCAGGATGATGCCTTCAACAAAGTTCCTACTTCAGTACGGGTGCGTCTAGATACAAAGGATATTCCGCAAAGAGTGACTACAACTAGTATGCCAATCAGCGAAGATAATGGTAAAACTAGAGAAACTGCTAGTAAACAAATAGAGAGTGCAATCATGCCTAACCATTCAGCAGCCAATAGGCGATCGCCAACTCTGACACAAAAGTTTGCCCCCAAGTAATTTAACAACCCAATTCCAATTACACTGCAACTGATGAGCAAAACAGTCCAACTAGCAATAAAATACAGCATAGGTAAAAGCAGTTAGTTTAAAGTCAAGGAGTCTAAATCCAGAAGTAGGGAAACCAATTCACTGTAATAACTCTTCTACAATTTAAGCTTGACTTTATAAGTCATTTCTAAAGGAATTAAAACTCAAGTATTCATAGCACAGATGCTGTTGTCGTCATTGAAATTTGAGTAAAAGACACGGCAAAAATACGAAAATTCAGTACTATGATTCAAAATTTCTTGGTATTATTGGACTAACTTTTGCATTAAACAGCTAGAAATATCTATTATTCAACGCCTGTGCCTCTACCTTCATCAAATCGGCTATTAGGTCAATCTTTTACTTAATGTCCACACTTTCATTATCAAATAGAGTCTTGATGTACCGCTATGGAAAATAGCCAGATTGACGTTCGGAATAAGTTTCTAAATCTAAGTTTGAAAAGTCAAACTTATTTTACAATTTTACTGGTTGCCATTTTCTTGATTTTAAGTTTTATTGGTTTGGCTAATCATGAAATGTGGCGAGATGAGCTACAAGCTTGGCTGATAGCTAGAGATAGTTCATCTTTGATTGATGTATATAATAATTTGAAATATGAAGGACATCCAGGGCTATGGCATAGTCTTTTGTATATAATTACTCGCTTCACACATAATCCGACTGCAATGCAATTGTTGCATTTATTGATTGCTACACTTGTCATTTATATTTTTGTACAATACTCACCTTTTACTCGCATACAAAAAGTATTGTTTACTTTCGGATACTTTCCTTTTTTTGAATATAACTTAATCAGCAGAAACTATAACTTAGGAATTCTTTTTCTTTTTCTATTTTGTTATTTGTTCCCTAGACGTTACCATAGTTACTTATGGCTGGCAATTCTTCTAGCATTAATGTTAAATACAAATGTTTATATAATGATTATTGCTTTGTCTTTAGCATTAACATTGCTAACTGAATATATTTTTGATCAAAATCTAAGAACTTCTTACGCTCACAATCAGAAAAATCTAATTTTCAGTCTCACTATATTTTCTCTGGGATTAATACTTTCTCTCAGTCAACTACTAAGAACAACAACTACAGTTACAAGCCAATCACAGATAGGTAATTTAGGTAATCAAGTTGCACTTACACAGTTTGACTTATTAATTAACAGTCTCAAAAAACTTGCTGGAATAATTACAATCATTTTCCAAAGCTACATTCCCATACCACCAATTTTTAATTTTCACTTTTGGAATAATAATATCTTTCCATCAGAAATTTCTCGAATATTGTCAATAATTTTGTTGTGTTTGGCTATATGTATTTTTATCCGAAAACCATTTGTACTTTTCTTTTATCTTTCTGGAACATTGGGCATTCTTTTGTTCGCTTATACGAAAATTAGAGGAGTATTAAGGCATCATGGGCATCTATTTATATTATTTATAGCTTGTTTATGGCTTTGCAATTATTATAGTGATTCTAACTGGTTTCATGGGAGATTCCAAAGATTTGTTAATTTTTGGTATAAACAAAAAAATAAATTGATAACAAGTATCTTGTTACTTCATCTTTTTGCGGGAATATTTGCATTCAGTATGGATATGGCTTATCCATTCTCTGCTAGCAGAGATGCAGCTAACTTTATTATTAGTAACCAGTTAAATAATAATGTAATTATTGGCAGTAAGGATTATATAATGTCTCCTCTTGCTGCTCATTTGGAGAGAAAAATTTATTATCCTGAAGTGAATCGTTTTAGTAGTTTTGTTGATTGGGGTAGAAGAAAAGATGTCAAGTCGCAAAGAGTGATTGAAGAAGTTAATAACTTTGTCATTCAAACAAATAATCAGATTCTATTAATTCTAGATTCCCCTTTGAAAACCGAATCCCCTAATCTTCGGATATCTCAACTAGAAAGCTTTAGTAAAAACCTTGTTGGTGATGAAAAATATTATTTGTATTTGGTGCAAAAAAAGTAAATCTGTATGAAAAATCTAGAACACACGCATGGGAGCCTGAGCGAAAGTGCGTGCCATCGCATACCATGCTAATTTACGCTCCATTTGGGCATCCAGTGGCAAAGGACGTACTGTTTCACCATCTTTCCGAAATTTTTGATCCCGTAGCCAGGTATAGCGATCGCTTAATCCCCAAGTCAAGACAGCAATTACTGCTGTTTCATCCAAAACTACCGACAGATAATCTTCATAAATCTTAGCAACCAGGCGATCGCGCACCAAAATATTTTTAGGTAGCATATTGTCTGCTACATCCAGTTCGGTAATCATGATTTTCAAACCAAGATCAGTAACATCTTTCAAAAAAGCCTTGAGCTTTTTAGTGCTAAAGGGAGCTTCTCCTTCTAAGTGAGCTTGAATACCAAGAGCCTGCACTGGTGTTCCTTTAGACTTTAAACGCTCTAGCAACTTTAAAACAGCAGTTCTCTTTGCTTCATCACCAGGAGTGTTGTAGTCCATTCCATAATCGTTGTAGACTAACAACGCCTTCGGATCTGCTTGTGCAGCCATACGAAAGGCAAAGTCGATATAATTTGGCCCTAAAAACTTCAGCCACGGCGTATTACGCAAGCCATCAGTTCGCCCGTGTTCAGGAAAAACTGCCTCGTTAACCACATCCCATGAGTGAATTTTCCCAGCATAATGCCCAACAACTGTTGTAATATGTTTCAGCATTATCTGCTCGGCATTTTGACTATTGACTGTAGCCTCAAACCACTCCGGTAAGCTTTTGTGCCATACCAAGGTGTGTCCACGGAAAAGCATCTTATTAGTGCTGGCAAAGTGAGCTAGCCGATCACTGCGAGTAAAATCAAAACTGTTAAAGCTAGGGCGAAGTGCTTTCCATTTCAGCTCATTCTCTGGCACCAGCATGGCGCATTCTTGAGCAAACCTAGTCGCAAACTTTGTATCTAAGCACAGTA
The DNA here is from genome assembly GCF_038404745.2 of Chlorogloeopsis sp. ULAP02. Taxonomy (NCBI): domain Bacteria; kingdom Bacillati; phylum Cyanobacteriota; class Cyanophyceae; order Nostocales; family Chlorogloeopsidaceae; genus Chlorogloeopsis; species Chlorogloeopsis sp. ULAP02. The sequence continues at coordinate 79,757 of NZ_JAYKTT020000082.1, forward strand.
CAGATGTTTGAGTAGCTGCCCCATAAATTAATCCTTTTGCTGCCGCTCGGTTACGTAAGGGAGTATTCTCTGTGACTGAAAAATCTTTATTCTTTTGAGCAGTCACTTGAATAAGATTGTTCCCACCTCTATATCTACTAGCGATCGCCAAGACATCTGTTCCTACAAAAGTACTCATGCCCATTAGAAAGTGGCGTCGCTTGAGCGAGACTCGTTTTTTTGTCACTGCAATTCCTACCGACTACGACTTTTCAATCTTAGAGAATATTTAACTTGAGAATAACAAAAAGAATTCTAGATATCTATATTTCTCGATATTTCGTATTACTAAACTTTGCTTGTATTAGCAAGCTCAAAAATATTAGTTCTATTTACTTGTATTTAACCTAAACATAACCTTTGTTAACCTAAATATAACCAAAAAATGTAAATTAATAATATTGAGGTAGCACTAAAACCTAAAATACTTGCTAGGCAAGGATATTTTCTAAAATCAACACTGACAACTCTCTTGGCAACTTCTATATCTGTATTATGTAACTTGTAAAATATTTAGAAAGTTCTAATGTTAATATTGTATTTTTTTGTACATTTTATTTTAAATTATTAAATATTTATACGTAAGAAAAAAGCAAAAATTGCTATAAACGGTAAAATTTATACTATTAAGTATCAATAAAATTGATACTTAATTTTTAAGCTATAAAAAATATTGAGATCAGAATTAAATATAAATTTTCTATAAAGAAGTTAATTATATTATTTGTCAGATTTAGTCATATTTACATAAACAATTTTGCTCATAGATTATAGAATTCATAGTGGTTTCTCTACCAAAAATACTTCTATTACTTTTAAATAAGCGACAAAGTAATGCTGAGGCTCAAGAACGAAGTTGGTATAAATCATTGTTTTCATCGTTCGTTTGCACGCTCACTTAGACCTTACACAACCAAGTAGTAAAAATGACTTTACCTGCTACAAAATTGGTAATCTCAGTCATTATTCCTGTTCACAATGGAGGTGCTAGCTTTCGCCACTGCCTGTCCAGTTTGGCTAATGCCATGCCTGCTCCCACCGAAATCATAGTTGTAGCTGATGGAGATACAGATGGTTCATGGCTTGTAGCTGAGGAATTCGGCGCAAAGGTGCTGAGAATACCTACATCTGGTGGCCCAGCGAAAGCGCGTAACTTAGGAGCGCGTGCTGCAACAGGTGACATTCTCTTCTTTATAGATGCTGATGTAACCATCACTCCAGATGCTATTAGCAAGGTGGAAAAGGCTTTTATCGATGAGCCAGAATTGGCTGCTCTGATTGGCTCATATGATGATGCACCTGGTGCGAGCAACTTTTTGTCGCAGTATAAAAACTTGTTCCACCACTACACTCATCAGACAGCAAAAGAAGAAGCATTTACCTTCTGGGGTGCTTGCGGGGCTATTCGACGTCAAATATTCCTAGACTTAGGAGGCTTCGATGAAAGTTATCGCCGACCTAGCATTGAAGATATAGAGTTAGGTTATCGTTTGAAACAGGCTGGCCACAAAATTCGACTTTGCAAAGATTTGCAAGTCAAGCACTTAAAGTATTGGGGTGTAGTGTCTTTATTAAAAGCTGAATTTTTTTACCGTGCTCTGCCTTGGACGGAATTGATTTGGCGCGATCACCAGTTGAGTAATGATCTAAATTTAGGGCTAAAAAGTCGCCTGAGTGTGATTTTGACTTATGGGCTTGTAATTTCTCTGCTTGCCGCCTTTTGGTTTCCAGGGTTTCTAGCAGTGGCCTTGATACTAAGCTTTTTACTTTTAGCCATTAATCTCCAAGTTTATCGTTTCTTTCATTGCAAGCGCGGTTTTTGGTTTGCGCTTCGTGTCATTCCGTGGCATTGGCTGTACTACCTGTATGGCGGTCTAGCATTTGCAATCGGGACAGCCCGCTACATTTTTTCTGTCAAGCTTGCATAGACCTAGTGTATTGAAAAGTACATACAAATTTTGGAAACAATGCATCCACAACTATACCAATAGGAAAATATCAATGGAAAAATATCCTGTTGTCATCATCGGGGCTGGCCCAGCTGGTTTGACAGCTGCCTACCAACTAGTTAAGCAAGGTATTAAATCTATCGTTGTTGAACAAGCTGACAAAGTTGGTGGAATTTCCCGTACAGAGACGTATAAAGGCTATCGCTTTGATATTGGTGGTCATCGCTTTTTTACTAAAGTTACAGAAGTACAACAACTATGGCATGAAGTTTTAAAAGACGACTTTATCAAAGTTCCTCGTCTGTCGCGAATCTACTACCAGGGTAATTTTTTCAACTATCCCCTTTCTTTATTCAATACACTATCCAATCTGGGTATCAAACAAAGTATCTTGATTTTATTGAGCTACCTGAAGGCAAAACTCAAAGCAAGATTACAACCCAAAGTAGAACCTGAAAATTTTGAAGAATGGGTAAGCGATCGCTTTGGTGGTCGTCTCTACGAAATATTCTTCAAAACATATACCGAGAAGGTATGGGGAATTCCTTGCAACCAAATTCGTGCAGATTGGGCAGCACAACGAATTCAAGGAATGTCGCTCAAAAGAGCAGTAATCAATGCTGTATTTGGAAGTCAAAATGCCAAAAGCTTAATCAAGGAATTTGACTACCCGATTTTAGGGCCGGGAATGATGTGGGAGCGATTTCAAGAAGAAGTAGAAAAAAAAGGTACTCCAGTCCTTCTCAACACTCAAGTAACCCGTGTAGAACGCCAAGACAATCGCATCAAGAGCATTACAGTTCGGCAAGGAGAGAAAACCATCCAATTTTCTGGCGACCACTTCATCTCTAGTATGCCGGTAAGCGCACTAATTCATCGACTTGATCCTCCAGCACCTGACTATATATTGGAAGCTTCTCGTGGTCTGAAATACCGAGATTTCTTGATTGTGTCGCTGATTATTGATGAAGAAAGCCTATTCCCCGACAACTGGCTTTACATCCACAGTCCACAATTCAAAGTCGGACGCATTCAGAATTTTAAAAATTGGAGTCCGGCAATGGTACCCGACCAAAGCAAGACTTGCTTGGGGATGGAATACTTCTGTAGCCAGGGTGATGAAATTTGGGAAATGTCTGATAAAAAACTGATTGATTTAGCTAGTCATGAAATTGTTGAATTAGGTTTAGTAAATAAGTTAGGCAATATAGAAGATGGAGTGGTTATCCGACAGCACAAAGCCTATCCAGTATATGACGGAGAATATCGCCAATATCTTCAAGTGATTCAGAATTATTTAGAAACATTTGAAAATTTACAAACTGTTGGTCGAAATGGAATGCACCGATACAATAATCAAGACCATTCGATGCTAACAGGAATGCTTGCTGTCAAAAACATCTTAGGAGAAAACCACGATTTGTGGAATGTTAATACAGAACGTTCTTACTACGAAGAATTTACCAAACAGGAATGGCAGTCGAAAAATCCATCCATAGATAATAAAGATCATAAAAATTACGTCACTGTGTTAGAGGTCAGTAGCCAAAGTAAAAATCAGGACAACACTTCAGAACAAGAGCTTGTCAGCCAGTCTCCCAAGAAGTAATTGCTTTAAAATATCTCATCGGTTGCTGGTTTGAAATATTCTTTAAAAAACCAGCACTCGATTACAGAGTCAGTAAAAGTTTAAAGTAGAATATTTGTTAACCAAAAAGTTGATTTACAGAAATATGAGCAGTCTAAATTATCTAAATAAAGATAGACTGACAGATGATAAATATAGTCCACTTGTTTCTGTTATCATTCCAGTTTTCAATGATGCTCAACGTCTGAAAATTTGTTTAGAGGCATTAGAAAATCAAACTTACCCAAAACACCTTTACAAAGTCATTGTTGTTGATAACGATTCAGATCCAGACGAAGATATTGAGGGTGTGGTTGCTAAGTTTGGACAAGCGATCGCTACTTCAGAAAGTCTTCCTGGCTCCTACGCAGCTCGCAATAAAGGAATATCTTTAGCAAAAGGAGATGTAATTGCTTTTACTGATGCCGATTGCATTCCTGCTCAAGATTGGATCGAAAAAGGTGTGAAAAATTTGCTGCAAGTTCCTAATTGTGGGTTAGTTGCAGGCAAAGTAGAAATCTTCCTCAAGAATCCAAATCAAGCAACACCTGTAGAACTATATGAGAGTATTATGGCTCTTCCTCAAAAGGAGTTCCTGGAAAAGCATAAATACGGAGCCACAGCAAATGTTTTTACTTTTAGAAATGTAATTGAAAAAGTTGGGTTGTTTGATGCCACATTAAAATCTAGTGGTGATGCTGAGTGGGGACAGCGTGTTTATTCATTTGGTTATCAACAGATTTACGCAGATGACACTCTTGTAGCTCATCCGGCTAGATATTCTTTCGCTCAACTCTATCAAAGAACAATCAGATTAGCTGGGGGATTTTTTGATTTACAAATCAAGAAACAATCCTCTAATTTGAAGCAAAATCTTATCTTTTGTGAGAATTTGGTCAAGAATTTGATTCCTCCTTTAATGTGGGTTGGTAGTGCTTTTGTAGATGTAAGATTAAAAAAAATGGATGAAAAAATCAAGGTTGCTTTTGTAATGTTTTTTATTAGATATACATATGCATGGGAGTTAATACGGTTAAAATTTGGAGGTGTTTCTGCTAGAGAATAACAGGACTTGTACACGAGTTATGGAATAATAAACCGCAGAGGACACATTAGACGCGGTAGACGCGTTCGCCGTAAGGCGTTGCGTTAGCTAGCGGCTTCCGTAGGTACGGCTTCCCGTAAGGGTAGGACACGGAGCCAAGAGGATTTTAGAGGGATTTTGCGTAGGTCATAAATAATAAAAATAGCAGTGATTAAGCATTGAAAATTATATTTCTTAAGGGCATTAAACTAGAAGCAATTGAACAATAATTTGAAGTAAAAATCTAGAAAATAATTATTATGAAAATAGCTTTTATTGTCTGGGAGTTTCCAATTTTATCAGAAACATTTATATTGAATCAAATTGTCGGTTTAATCAAACGGGGACATGAAGTTGATATCTATGCCTGCCAACAGGGTGATATCTCGAAAGTCCATCCAGACGTGAAAAAATATCAATTACTTGAGCGTACTTACTATTTAAATCAAATACCAAAAAATCTTCTGTGGCGGATTATAAAAGGTATTGAATTGCTGTGCGTCAATTTCTACAAACACCCCTTACTGTATCTGCGATCGCTAAACTTTTTTAAGTATGGCAAAGAAGCGATTTCATTGTGGTTGCTATATACAGCCATACCTTCATTTCAAAAGTCATACGATATCATTCATTGCCAATTTGGAACACAAAGTTTCAGTGGCATGGCATTTCGTCACATGAATGCTCCCAACGCAAAGTTAATTACCACATTTCGCGGACATGATATTAGCAGCTATGTTCAACAGCGTGGCGATCGCATTTATCGCCAACTATTCCGTAATGGGGACTTTTTTCTTGCCAACTGCGAATATTTCAGACAGCGGGCGATCACGCTTGGTTGCAATCCAAATAAAATTGTCGTACATGGTTCAGGAATTGATTGCAGTCGTTTTCGTTTTGCTCCCCGTTATCCCCATCCCGATGGTAAAGTGCGGATTGCCACAACTGGCCGCCTTGTAGAAAAAAAAGGTATAGAGTACAGCATTAGAGCAATTGCGAAACTAGCAAAAACTAACCCAAATATTGAGTACAACATCATAGGTGATGGCCCTTTAAAACATGAGTTGCAGAAATTAATACAGGAGTTGGGCGTTAGTCACATAGTCAAGTTACTAGGTCAAAAAAACCAACAAGAACTGATTGAAATTCTCGACAACTCCCATATTTTTACAGCACCTTGTGTCACGGCTAAAGATGGCAACCAAGACGCTCCTGTGAATGTCTTAAAAGAAGCAATGGCAATGGGTTTGCCGGTTGTTAGCACTTTACATGGTGGTGTACCTGAACTTGTAGAAAATGGTGTTTCCGGCTTCCTGGTTCCAGAACGCGACGTAGATGCTTTGGCTGAGAAATTAGATTACTTAATTAACCATTCAGAAATTTGGCCGCAAATGGGCAAATCTGGTCGCGTATATGTTGAAAAACACTATGATATCGAAAAGCTTAATGATGAGCTAGTCAAAATTTATCAGCAGTTATTGCGTCCAGAAGATTCTCACAAAAAGTTGTCAGTTCAACCCGCAACTTTTATGCCTATTTGAATTTAGAAGGCAGTCCTGATGAAAAACTTTTACTGCCAAGCATGAAAATGTCTTTCTCCGACACCCCTATACCCTTACACCCCCATACCCACTTTCAAGTTAGAGAACAGATGGCAGATAGCAGTAGACGCGGAAGCCGCTCCGCGGCTTCCGCAGGTAGGAAATTAGTTTTGTAGGGTGTGTTGTCGCAAAGCGCAACGCACCATCCTAAATTCTTGGTGCGTTAAGACTACCGTCCATAACACACCCTACGAAGGCTGAAGATTTATATATGGAGTTGCCACTTATGAATGACGAACTAGTTACGATTGTTGTTGTGCCGCGAGAGCGTTTTAGCTGCGCTCGTGAATCACTAGAGAGCATTTACGAACACACAGATTTTCCCTTCCAATTAGTTTACGTAGATGGTAATTCACCTGCTAAGGTTAGGCGTTATTTAGAAGCACAAGCACAGGCTAAGGGATTTCAACTGATTCGGACTAATTATTACCTCTGGCCCAATCATGCCAGAAACTTGGGTTTGCGTGAGGTGAAAACAAAATACGTTGTCTTTATTGATAACGACGTGATTGTTTCTCCCGGTTGGCTGAAAGCTTTAGTTGAGTGTGCTGAAGAAACAGCCGCCACTGTTGTTGGGCCATTGATGTGTCAAAATCTGCCCTTACACGAAATTGTACATTTTGCCGGGGGAGAATCGCATATTTGGGTTGATAAAACTGGCGAGCAAGCCAGACAGCGTCTGCGAGAGAAAATGTACAAACAAGGGCAGTCAGTCAAGGATGTGCGCGAACAACTGCAACGCACCCAGACTGAACTAGCAGAATTTCACTGCGTACTGGTGCGCAAGGCAATATTTGAGCGAATTGGCTTTTTAGACGAAGCGATGCTCAATACCAAAGAGCATCTAGATTTTTGCATGAGTGTCAGGCAGGCAGGCGGCACTGTCTACTTTGAGCCTGCCTCTATAGTGACTTATGTTCCAGGCCCGCCTTTAGAGTGGACAGACTTACATTACTATATGCTGCGTTGGAGCGATGCTTGGCAGCTTGGAAGCTTACATCGCTTACGTGACAAATGGAATCTAGCCGAGGATGGATATTTCCAAGCAAAATACAAAAAATTGGGATGGAGGCGACAAATGTCAATTCTAAGTCCTTTGAACCGTCTCCTTACCTTTGGGTTAAGTAATCACTTGGGCGATCGCATCTTAATTCCTTTAGATAAGATGTTGAACCGCTATCTCACAGATCGCTATGCTAAACAGCAAGCTCAACGGATGCAAAAGCAAGCTTCACAGCAGGGGGAGCGATCGGCAACCAGAGCATTATCACAAACTTGAAATAGAAGAAAAGATTATGGATAATGCCGTGAAAAAGATAAATTCTAGTAGAACAAAGTCTCGTATGCCGCCTGAGATAATATATACGCCAGAGAGTTTGCTCAGGCATCCTTTGCAATTATTCAGATTCATGTGGCTAGACTTGCTAGCTTCTAGAGAACTAGCTTGGCGACTGATGGTACGAGACATTAGTGCTCAATATCGCCAGTCAGTTCTGGGTTTTGCTTGGGCTTTTTTACCGCCAATTGTGATGGCAGCAGGATTTACTCTGGCAAATGATGCAAAGGTAATTAATGTTGGGGTAACAGATTTTCCTTATCCAGCTTATGTGATGTTTAGCACAGCCTTGTGGCAGACTTTTGTAGAAGCACTAAATGGCCCTGTGCAAGCGGTGACTGTAGCAAAACCAATGTTAGCCAGAGTCAATTTTCCGCGAGAGGCAATTATCTTAGCAAAGCTGGGTGAAGTCTTTTTCAACTTTGCGATCAAACTTATTCTGATTGTGGCTTTTTTTGTTTGGTTTCGGGTGCCTGTCAGTTGGACAGTCATTTTAGCTCCAGTGGCTTTAATTCACCTGATTCTGCTAGGAACATTAATTGGTACTTTATTATCTCCATTGGGGATACTATATCAGGATGTGTCAAAGGGACTAACAATGGTGACAGGTTTTTGGATTTTCTTAACTCCAGTCATTTATCCTGTACCAAGTAGTGGAACCTTTGGTTTGTTGGTAAAACTCAATCCCGTCACTCCTTTGTTGGTAACAACGCGAGAATTGGCAACCACTGGAGTGATATCAAATGCTTATGGATTTTGGATTGTTAGTTTTATTACCGTGGTTGGCTTACTATTAACGTGGGTGGCGTTTCGTCTGGCGATGCCTTTTGTGATTGAGAGGGTGAGTTCATGATCGTAAGTGGAATGACTGATACAGAAACTGCTACTCAATCTACAGATGATGATTTACTTATTTCAGTTGACAAGGTTTCTAAGAAGTTTTGTCGGGATTTAAAGCAGTCCTTGTTTTACGGAGTTCAAGATATTACTACAGAGTTGGTAGGGGGACGCCGCAAGAGCGATGTGCTTAGAGCGGGAGAGTTCTGGGCTCTTAAGGATGTTAGTTTTCAAATCCGACGGGGAGAAGCGCTGGGCTTGGTAGGGGCGAATGGAGCTGGTAAAAGTACCCTGCTACGAATTATTAGCGGTTTGATTAAGCCAGATACTGGCACTGTCAAGGTTAGGGGTAGGTTGGCTCCTTTGATTGCATTAGGAGCTGGATTTAACCCAATCCTAACTGGACGAGAAAATATTTATGCAAATATGTCAATTTTAGGTTTATCAACAAAAGAAATTAAGGATAAATTTGATGATGTGGTAGAGTTTGCTGAAATTTCGGATGCTATTGATGCACCAGTGCAAACTTATAGTTCTGGTATGGCGGCACGGTTGGGATTTGCTTGTGCAGTTCATATTGAGCCAGATATTTTATTAATTGATGAAGTGCTTTCTGTAGGAGATATAAAATTTAAAGTTAAGTGTCATAACAAGTTAGCAAAACTTCGAGAAAAAGGTACAGCTTTTGTGCTGGTTTCTCATAATTCTCATAGTGTATTAAATATATGTAATAATTCACTTTATCTTGCAAAAGGTAAGCTAATTTTAGCCGGAGAAACCGAAGCAGTCATTCGTCAATACGAAGAAGACCTCTATTTAAATGGGGCAAAAAATGTTTTAGGGGCAATGGTATTACCAGAAAAACCTGAAAGAGAAAGTTTGGGAATAGATATTATCGCTATATATTTTAGGGATGACCAAGGGAATGTAATTTCAGAACCAATGACTGGTGAGTCTGTGACTCTGTGTGTAAAATGCAAAGCTTATAAAAAAGTTGATAATGCAAATTTAGGAATTTTAGTTAAAGCTTTAGCAGGAGAAAATGAAAATGTATTATATATGACTTCAACTAGTGATAATGAGCATCTAAAAATATCTCCAGGCATAGTAGAAATTCAGATGCAAATGCCCTACTGTGGTTTAGTTCCTGGTGTTTATACCTCCAAAATTTATATCAGAGAAGGAGTGCGCTCCTTCGATATAGTGGAATCTTTTAGATTTATTGTCAGAGCAAGTAAAAACATCAGTAAATGTTTGTTTTATCAACCAAGAAACTGGAATGTGATCAGTCATGCAGTTACGGAAACAATACGTGATTAAACAAAGTTAATCTGATCGCAGAATTTAAAAAATAAATACCTGGAAAATGAGCAATCCTCTACTCAGCATCATTATCCCAACGCGCGATCGCCCTCACTTACTGCCCCGTGCTGTCAAAAGTGCTCTGGAACAAACTGTGGATGATTTAGAAGTCATTGTCGTAGATGACAATTCAGCGCAGCCAGTTAACTTACCACAGGAACCACGGCTACGGCTTTTACGCCTCAATACCTCTCGTGGTGGCGCAGGAGCTCGCAATGTTGGAACAGAAGCAGCGCGAGGTTGTTGGATTACATATCTCGACGACGACGATCGCCTCCTTCCCTACATGGCAGAGGTGTCTCTCAAGGCACTGGCTGAGACAACACTACCATCCCCTGTAGCAGTCATCTCCGGTATAGAGGTGGTGAATGCCGAAGGACAAGTCATCAATAAACGCCTTCCGCCTCCAGTTCGATTAAGAGGCGCTCACTTTTCTCTGGAGGAGTTAGAGCCTGGTAGTTCTTACAACACCAAGCAAACTTTGGTTGTAGAGCGCGAGGTTATTCATCAAATCGGTGGTTGGGACGAGTTATTTCGCTCTCGCGTCCATTCTGAACTATTTTTACGGCTCAACCCAGCCTGTTCTATTCTTGGTGTGCCTATAGTTACCTATCAACTATACACTTATGAGGGAAATCGCGTATCCAATAACCCGATTCTGCGCCAGGAAAGCTTTCACAGAATGATTGCCAAGCATCAAGAGTTATTTCAAGCACATCCCAAGATGTTTGCCAACTTTGTATATGAACACGCCCGTATGTCATACAAACTTGGTCAAAAAGGTGCTGCTTTGTCCAGCTTATTTTGGGCTATGCGGCTAGATCCACTTCATACCCTCGCCCAGATTACTATACCTTTCAAGGAAAAACTGCACAGATATATTTCCTCTGAACATATAAGTAAATCCAACAAATACAAGTTCTAATGGCACAAGAACTACTTTTGTTTTCAATTATTATCCCCACCTACAATCGTCCAGAGCGACTTGCCACCTGTCTTGAGTCTCTGGTGCGCTTGGAATTTCCCCATGCTGGCTTTGAGGTAATTGTAGTTGATGATGGTAGTCAAGTGTCTTTGGAACCTATAGTGGCTCGTTTTCAACAACAGCTTAACCTAAAGTTACTTAGACAAGATAATTCTGGCCCGGCAAAAGCACGTAATACAGGTGCTGCACAAGCACAAGGTAAGTTCCTAGCTTTTACTGACGATGATTGTATGCCTGCGTCTGACTGGTTGACAAAGTTAGCTGCCCGCTTTGCTAAAGAAGACGATAGCATGATTGGCGGCCAGACTCTCAACGCTCTTCCTGAAAATTTGTATTCCACCGCCAGCCAGGTGCTTATTGATTATCTTTATAAATACTACAATACAGGTTCTCATCCGGTCAGCTTTTTTGCCTCCAACAACCTAGCATTGCCAGCACATCTGTTCCAAGTTCTGGGGGGGTTTGACACTACCTTTCCTTTAGCTGCGGGAGAAGATCGGGAATTTTGCGATCGCTGGTTGCATCATGGTTATCAGATGATTTACGCCCCAGAAGTTCATGTCTATCATGCCCATAAGCTCACACTATCTACATTCTGGCGTCAGCATTTTAACTACGGTCGTGGTGCTTTCTGTTTTCACACTCGCAGATCTCAACGTAGCAAAGGGCGTTTTAAGGTTGAACCACTAACATTCTATTTTAATTTGCTGACTCACCCCTTATTGCAAAAATCAAGCCAGCCTGGAATCTTCATTTCAGTATTATTTGTAGTATCCCAAGTGGCCAATGTAGCAGGTTTTTTCTGGGAACGGCTGACTCAACCTACACAGCAGTTCAATTGATACCAATTTGCGTGCAAAGAATTATCTTTTAATTAAAAGTTAAAGCTTGTCCGCGCACTTGTGTATTTAAATTACCTTTTTCATAAACAACTTGTCCACCTACAATCGTATAAACAGGCCAACCAGTCAAATTCCAACCTTCAAAAGGACTCCAACGACACTTAGTCAAAAGTTCCTCGCGTAAAACAGGACGGTAAGTATTCAAATCTACAAGCACTAAATCGGCATCATCACCGGGAGCGATCGCCCCTTTATTAGGAATGCCATAAGCTTTAGCTACCGCAGTTGACATCCATTTCACAACTTGGGCAACAGTACATCGCCCTTGCATTGCTGCCGTCAACATCAAAGGAAGTGAAGTTTCCACCCCAGGCATTCCTGAGGGACTATTGGGATAAGGTTGTGCTTTTTCTTCTAGCGTATGGGGTGCATGATCCGTGGCAATAAAATCTATCACTCCATCATGCAAAGCCTGCCAAAGGACTTCGTTATCGTGGGGCGATCGCAAAGGCGGGTTCATTTGCGCTAGGGAGCCAATCTTTTCATAGGCACTGGTATTTAAAAGCAAATGCTGGGGTGTTACCTCTGCTGTTACCCAACTGGGTTTTTGTTGACGCAGTAACTCAGCTTCCTCTGCTGTGGACATATGTAAAATGTGCAGACGGCGCTGGTACTTTTGTGAAAGCTTTAATGCCTGCTTAGTCGCTAATAGTGCTGCTTGATTATCTTGGATTTGGGAATGAACTGCGACATCATGGATACCAGCAAATTCCTGTCGTCGTTGATTTATTCTCGCTTGATCTTCAGCATGAACGGCAATTAAACGATTGCCCTGAGCAAATATTGCCTCTAGTATTTCTTCGCGATCAACAAGCAATGGCCCATGCATCGATCCCATAAAAATTTTAATTCCTGGAGTCGGATTAGCTGCTAGTAAATCTGGCAGATTTTCTCCTGTTGCCCCAATAAAAAAACCATAGTTGACAAGGCATTTATTTTGAGCACGCTGCAACTTATCATCAAGAGCTTGCTGATTACTGGTAAGAGGGCGTGTATTTGGCATTTCCAGAAAAGAAGTGACTCCTCCTTTGGCACAGGCACAACTAGCAGTAAATAAGTCTTCTTTGTGCTCTAATCCTGGTTCTCGGAAATGCACCTGCGGATCGATAACTCCCGGCAACAAAGTTAATCCTTGTGCGTCAATTTCTCTATCAGGCTTCACTGTGGAGATTTCGGGTGCAACTTCGACAATGAGGCGATCGCGCGTTAGCACATCCCCTGTCATTAAATCTCCATTTGTTAAAACAATCTGAGCACGGCGAATTAGCAAACTGGTGGAAGATGGCATGGATAATAGAGTTTGAGGGCAACAAGGATTTGTGACAAATAACTATTTGTTTGGGTTAAACTTAGTTGGACTGTTAGCAATCAATTTAGATGGTGTGTCACTAATTAAGTTTATCGTCTCTAATGTATAAATTAGCTTGCTAGAATCTCAACATAACCCAAAAAATAAATTGATAAAGCTAAAATTAACAAATACATAGTTATTATAGTATCCCTAGACAGAGAAGTTTATCACCTGCACATGGTGTCTTTAGTTAAGTAATTTCATGCAAAATCAAGTGTCTGATAACAACTCTAGCCAAAAACCTGATAACTCCTGGATTGCAGAACTAGGTAGAACAATTGTATTAAGTATCGTACTCGCTTTGGGTATTCGTACTTTTGTCGCTGAAGCTCGTTGGATTCCCTCTGGTTCAATGGAGCCAACACTACACGGCTCACCTAACCAGTGGGAGGCTGACAAAATTATTGTTGATAAGTTGAGCTACAAATTTTCTAATCCCCAAAGAGGAGATATTGTAGTTTTTTCGCCTACAAAAGAGTTACAAGAAGAACAATATCAAGATGCTTTTATTAAGCGTATTGTTGGTTTGCCAGGAGAAAGGATAGAAATCAGGAATGGTAAAGTTTATATTAACAATCAACCCTTGCAGGAAAACCAGTATCTGGCTTCCTCACAACGTACAGTAACTGATGTTTGTACCTCAGGGCCACAACCACCCTTTTTATCTAAACCTGTAACCATACCCCCTGATTCCTACTTAGTATTAGGTGATAATCGTGGTAGCAGTTACGATAGCCGCTGTTGGGGTGTTGTTCCACGTGAGAATATTATCGGTCGTGCAGTCCTCCGCTTTTGGCCGTTAAATCACATTGGTGGAATTGATAAATC
>NZ_JAYKTT020000083.1:0-11487 GCF_038404745.2 Chlorogloeopsis sp. ULAP02
GGGAAAACAACTAATGACTAATGACCAATGACCAATGAGTAATGACCAAATTACAAATGACTAAATAATTATTGACTGTTTTGTAACTACGTTTAAAGATGTGTAAAGGAAAACTTTAGTGGTTTAACACTATGGCTCCACTGGTTGCAAACTACTACTTGACATATCGTTGTAATGCTCGCTGTCATTTTTGTAACATCTGGGCATTAGAACCGGGAACAGAAGCTGATTTTGAGACAATCAAGCACAATTTACAAGATTTACGTCGCTTGGGAGTTAAGTATGTAGACTTTACAGGTGGCGAACCGCTGCTGCGGCATGATGTCGGACAGATTTATACTGAAGCCAAGCAGCAGGGTTTTTATACCAGCATGACGACGAATACAATTTTGTATCCGCAAAAAGCCAAGGAAATTCAAGGTTTAGTTGACTTTTTAAATTTCTCTTTGGATGGAGCTGATGCTGACACTCACGATCGCTCGCGGGGAGTGAAAATTTTTGACACTTTGGTTGAATCCGTAAATATCGCCAAGTCTTTGGGAGAATATCCTGTACTCAACCATACCGTCACTGCCCAAAACTACGATCGCATTGAGGAAGTAGCAGAACTAGGTAAAAATTTGGGTGTGCGCGTTTGGCTCAATCCTGCCTTCACTGCCCATGAAAACTACAACTCTGGTAAAAATCCCACCCCGGAAATGGTGGCGGCAATAGAAGATACCGCGAAGAAATACAAGAATGTCGGGTACAATAGGGCTGCACTGGCTTTTATTGAAGCTGGCGGCAATGATACCAAAAATCCCCGCTGTAAAGCGGTAGATGCGGTCATTGCTATTTCTCCTAACGACGAACTGCTACTGCCTTGTTACCACTTTGCTCAAACCGGAATTCCCATTCAGGGACGGCTCTACGAACTTTATCGAGAGTCGGAAGAGGTGGAAAATTACCGCCGCTCTCAAGGTAAGCTCAAGGTGTGTGAAGGTTGTACGGTTTGGTGTTATCTGATACCCAGCTTCTTTATGGGTGTTGACAAATACTGGTGGTTGAATCAAGTTACCTATGCCAGCGAATTTCTGGCCCGAAAACGATTCTTACAACGAGCTTGATCCGCTCGACTCCTTGCTTGCCGACCTATCGGTGCAAGAAGATCTGCTGGAGGAAGAGACATCAACTCCTGTGTCTGTTCCATCCCGCTTTCAAGGTCGCAGACGCAAAGCTGCTTTGGCTCTCACAATAGTTTGGAGTGGCACGATCGCCCTGCATCTAGTTTCTTGGGGTTCTCTGTTTGTACTAGGACTAACCACAATCCTTGGGCTTCATGCCCTGGTGCTGGTTTTTGCTAAACCCCGCCGTCCTCACGAGCAAATGCAGGGTGACTTCCCCTATGTCTCAGTTTTGGTAGCTGCCAAAAATGAAGAGACTGTAATTGATAAATTAGTCAGAAACCTTTGCAGCTTAGAATACCCGGAAGACAAGTACGAAGTCTGGATCGTTGACGATAAAAGCAGCGATCAAACACCGCAGCTGTTAGCAGAACTGGCGCAAGAATACCACAATTTAAGAGTGTTGCAGCGTCCTGTCGGAGCAGGTGGCGGCAAGTCTGGGGCATTAAATCAGGTGCTGCCCTTAACAAAAGGGGAAATTCTAGCAGTATTTGACGCTGATGCTCAAGTGCCAAAAGATATGCTCCTGCAAGTCATACCCTTGTTCCAACGTGAAAATCTAGGGGCGGTGCAAGTGCGAAAAGCGATCGCCAACGCCGAAGAAAATTTTTGGACAAAGGGTCAGATGGCAGAAATGGCTGTTGATGCTTATATTCAACAACAGCGAACTGCTTTAGGTGGCATTGGTGAGTTGCGGGGTAATGGTCAATTTGTCCGGCGCGAAGCCCTTGCAGCTTGTGGTGGCTGGAATGAAGAAACCATCACAGATGACTTGGATCTGACACTCCGCTTACATTTAACCAACTGGGATATTGACTGCGTATTCCACCCAGCGGTTGAGGAAGAAGGTGTGACGAGCGCGATCGCTCTTTGGCATCAGCGCAACCGTTGGGCTGAAGGGGGATATCAGCGGTATTTAGATTACTGGGATCTAATTCTCAAAAACCGCATGGGCACCCGCAAAACCTGGGATCTACTGGCATTCATGTTAATTCAATACATCTTGCCCACCGCAGCAGTACCAGATATGTTGATGGCGATCGCCAAGCATCGTCCGCCAATACTCAGTCCAGTAACTGGCTTAACTGTAACAATGTCAGTAGCAGGTATGTTTGCTGGCTTGGCAAGGATTAGAAAACAAAAAGGCTTTAAGATTTCTACTTACTTCTTGCTGCTACTCCAAACCTTGCGCGGTACTTTGTATATGCTCCACTGGCTAGTGGTAATGAGCAGTACCACTGCCCGAATGTCAGTACGCCCTAAGCGTTTGAAATGGGTAAAAACTGTACATACGGGAAGTGAAAATTAGTTAGTGGATAGTGGATAGTCGTTAACAACCAACTACTGTACGGGCGGATTTTAACCGCAATCTTTTTGTGACAACAAAGTATCTATAATAAACCCGCCCCTACTAACTACTGTACGGGCGGGTTTTAACAACAATCTCTCTAGAATAACGAAATATCTAAATAAACCCGCCCCTACTAACGATTATTAACTATTGCCTAAAATTCCTCATCTATTTCTGCTTCATCCACCCATTGAGCGGCGTTGGTAGAACTGGCTACTTCTGCTGCATCCTCTGTAAAATTAATAATCTGCCCATCAAAAAACTGTGCTAAACGTTGAGCAGCGATCGCCACTTCATCAATTTCCCAATCCACAGTTGGTACAGTTTGTAATTGTGGTGGAGGCGAAGTTTTACCCGCATTTGGATTCTTAACTAATTCCGATTTTGGAGGCGATATTTGTACTGGTTTGGCAATTTCACCTGATGGATTTGGATTATGACTTTGCTGGTTAAAAGTAGGCTGTGGTTGAGGTGAAGAAGCACTCTTAGGGAGTGTAGAGTTTGATGCAGTTGCTAATGCCAAGTTTACTTGAATCTGACGCTGGAAAGTTTCCTGAAACGCTGCTGCAATCTTCGACTGTTCTGACTGCACTTTTTTATACCAAGCTTGTTTGATAGCAATACAAGCTACAGCGCCGTCAAACTCGATCAGATGGCACATTTGCCGCAATAGCTCCCGCCGGGAAACAGGCTGGAAATTAGCAAGTACCTGTTGCCAAATCTGAGTCAAGTCAAAATTTGCTGTTGTAGCAACTTGCTCGTGATCTGTAGAGGAGGCTGTATCGTCAGGTGGAGAAAAGTCACCAGAAGCGGAATTACCAGACAGTGCTTTAGGAGAACCATTACTTGGTACAGAGCTTTGCTGTGCAGGAGGCTTTGCAGGTGACTGCTTTTCCTCTGGGGGTTCTCGTTCGGCAGGGTAAGCTTTTGTGGAGGGCAGATTACTTGCAGACGTTTCTGGAGAAGGCATCTGCGATTTCGATGCACTGCCGTTGGCTGCTTGGAAAGTAGGGTTTTCTGCTATGTGTCCATTCTCAGAGACAGGCTTGGCATCCGCAACAAATGATTTAAATTCTCTGCCATTGACTACTTCGGATGTTTGTTCGTGTTCGGAAGTGTACTGCCTATGGGCGTCTTCTTTGTTACTTGGAGATGGGGCGAAAGAGACAGGGGGAGTGGAGATGCGAGGGCTTGGTGTTGCCGCAGGTGTTGGTCGGCTTGTAGTTAATGGTTGACTGTTATGATGTGCTGAAGGTAACAATCCCAACAGTGTTACTTCTAACCACAAACGTGGTTGGGTAGTGTTCTTCAATTGCACCTCAGCCGATCGCAGGTGCTGCTGTCCTAGCAAAATTGTACTTCTGTCCAACTGTTGAGATAAATCAACCAGTGCTTGCCAAGTTTGGGGAGTACAAGCCACTAAATCGTGGCGGCTAGGTGCGGTGTTGGCTATAAGTAAATCTCGGTAAAAAGAAGCTAGATTCTGAAGAATAATGAGGGGTTCTCGACCGCGATCTAGGATTTTACGAGTACAATCAAGTACTGCTTCCGGATTGTCAGAAGCGATCGCACTCAACAGTATGAGTAAATCGCGTTCACTCACCGAACCCACTAAATCCCAAACTCGCTCAGGCGTCACTTCCCCCGACAATAAACTTAACTGATCGAGTAAGCTTTCCGCATCCCGCAATCCTCCTTGAGCAATTTGAGCTATTAAGGTAACTGCTTCAGGAGTAATATTAATATTTTCTTGGGTAGCGATTTTACTTAAATGCTCGATCATCGCTTCTAAAGGAATCCTGCGAAAATCAAACCGCTGACAGCGTGAAATAATCGTTGGTAGTACCCGTTGTGGATCGGTTGTCGCCAGGACAAAGACAACGTGCTTAGGTGGTTCTTCTAGGGTCTTAAGTAGCGCATTAAATGCTGCGGTACTGAGCATATGGCACTCATCGACCACATAAACTTTGTAGCGACACTGAACAGGGGCGAATTGTGCTCTTTCAATAATCTCGCGGATATTATCTACACCAGTGTTGCTGGCAGCATCAATTTCAATTACGTCTAAAGAATAACCCTTAGTAATTCCTTGGCAAACATCGCATACGCCACAAGGATCGGGCGTGGATTTGTCACTTTTAATACAATTAAGTGATTTGGCCAAAATACGAGCGCTAGAGGTTTTTCCTGTACCTCTCGGCCCGGTAAACAAATAAGCAGGTGCTATTTTCGCTGCACGGATAGCGTTAGTGAGGGTAGTAGCGATCGCTTCTTGTCCTACCAATTCAGCAAAACTTTTGGGGCGATACTTGTGGTGCAGCGGTTCGTAAGACATGGATTTCAATACCTTTTCAGGTTTTTAGCAACTAGCCAAGTTCGGGGCTAAACCATTGTGACATTCTGTTGCGATGATGAGGCAGAGTTATATATCCCCGACTTTTTAAAAAAAGTCGGGGATCTGAACACCTGCGACCTGTCAAAATCAATGTGGTGGAGTACCAGAGTGTTTAGGTTGTAGTAGTACACCTGTACGATTATTTTACCACTCACCCATCTGTACTGGTCAACTGCTATTAATAACCTATATGGGGGTGACGCATGAATTGGATTTTAATAGTTTTTATTGAATTGAAAGAGTATAAGAGGGCAGGCGATCGCTACAATCTTAGGATAACTAACACTTGAGGGTGCGGCAGATGCTCAAGCGGCTCATTCGGTGGCTAAAAAGGCTGTTTCAACGCTTGTTTGGTAAAAAACAGGTGCCATCAACATATGTGGGTGAGACTCAAAAAGCCCCACCTCCACCCCTCAATGATACAGATTTAGAATTTCTCTTCACCGAACTTTTGGAAGGAGTACATCAGGCACGGGGACAACATTGGGCGCAAAAGTGGCTGCATAATATCGAACATCGCGTCTCGACGGAACGTTGGGTAGAGTGGTTGCAAGGCTTTGGCGAAAGATTATTAGCATCACCCACTCCCAATAACGAATTAGCTTCTCGAATGGTGCAATTGGGTGAATTGGGTGTTGGGGAAGTAGGAGATACTGCTTATGATATTGGGATGCAAATGTTGATGCGCAACCAAGAAGAGCCGATCTGGGAGTATGGGGGGCCAGATCATGAACCTCTAGATTTCCCAACAGTACAACAAGAATCTCCTCAAGGAGAAGCAACAAGTTTTGAAGATTCCCAAAGTAATGTTTCTGGGGAAGTCAACGAGTTAGAAAATCCCCCAGAAGGAGAATTTCAAACAATTACCCTAGAAGAGTTATTAGTGATGATGCAGCAAGATGAGAACCTACGCCAGATGATTGCCCAACAATTGGGAATAGAGACGAACGATCCGCAAGTGATTATTCAGGCGTTGATTAATCAATTTCAGGCAGCGAATCAATCAAATACAGATCAAGAATGAAATGCTGCTAGTTAATATCCAGGTGGGTGAGCGATCGCACCAGTCACCTCGACGATTTTCTCTGCTAGAGCGAGGAGATGATAATCCTTCCATCGCTTTCCAACCAGATGAACCCCAATCGGTAACCCATTCTTTGTTTGTCCGACAGGGATAACAACAACCGGATGTCCAGTTAGTGTCAAAATGCTGGTGTAAGCAACACCACCCACAACATAAGGCATTTGCTCTCCATCAACATTAATTGGTTTACCTGGTATGTGGTGCTTAAAGGCAGGGAAAGGAACAACTGGACAAATCCAGGCATCCCATTGCGATAAAAAGCGATCCATCTGTTGAGTGAAGGTGGCTCGACGGGCTAGAGCTACGCCATATTGGTTTAGTTTTAATCTCGTTCCTCTCAATGCTCCCTTAATTACAACCCCCCCTGCCAGCAGTTTACGAAGATTGTTTAGGAGAATTGGCTGCGTCGGCATCAGTCGAGTTGCCAGCCACGCGCCGATTAACTCTCCATAGTTCTCCCAAGCAGCCGTGTAATTGAAGTCGGAAGGTGAAGCTTTTTCAACCCGGCAACCCTGCTCAATTAACTTTTGAATTACTCTCTCTAGAACGTCTCGTGTTTCCTGAGTGGCAGTAATCTCACCAAAATTGTCTGTCCATGCAATTTGGTAAGACTTAAGTGGGCGATGCTCAATAGCTTCCGGGAAAACAGGAGGCGTATAAACCCATCGTTCATCTTCGCCCTCAACAATCGCAAGCCAAAGTTTCAAGTCTTCTACAGAGCGAGTCATCACACCTGGAGCATACATATACTGAAGCCCTGCATCTCCTTCTAAGGGAGCAATCCAGGCTCCTGCCATTGAAACTCGATTTTCTGTTGGTTTAATGCCAAACACACCGCAAAAATGAGCCGGAATTCTCGCTGAACCGCCTAACCCCGAACAGAGATCCATTGGCACAAATCCTGCAGCTACGGCTGCTGCGCTCCCGCCACTGCTGCCCCCGACGGTAAACGATAGATTCCAAGGATTGTTAGTCTGTCCAAAATCAGACACAGTTTGCATATCAGCAGCCAGAATCGCCATGTTGGTTTTGCCCAAAATGATTGCACCTGCGGCTTTGATTCGGGAGACAATCGTGGCATCCTGAGCCGGAATATAGTTAAAGAACTTTTTACAGCCACAAGTCGATCGCATTCCAGCCGTTTCATAACAGTCCTTTACTGTCATCGGCACACCATGTAAAGCTCCCCAGATTTCCCCTCTAGCGATCGCTTCATCGGCGGCTTTGGCTTGCTGTCTGGCGCGTTCCTCATCAAGTGTGACGATCGCATTTACTTTAGCATTATGAGTTGCAATTTGTTGCAGATGTGCCTCTAAAACTTCTTGGGCTGAAACTTGGCGATCGCGAATGGCTTGAGCCATCTGATTTGCCGTCCAAAAAACAAGACTACTCATAGAATTAGTGCCGAGGTTGGATGATTCTCTTTGCCAAATCAGCACCGAGTTTATTCAAAATCTTGGATGCTCGTCTTGCGCATTCTTCCCAAAAGTATCGCAATCTTCCGAAAACTAAGCGCGTGAGTTACGATAAGCCTTGGGCGTAACCTTTGTATAGTTGCGAAAAACCTTTGTGAAATGACTTTGGCTTTGAAAACCCACTTGATGACAAACTTCTACAATCGTGAATTCAGATTGTGTCAGTAATTGTTTGGCTCGTTCAATGCGGCATTGGGTTACGTATTGGTAAGGAGCAACTCCTGTTGATTGTTTGAATAAGCTGGCAAAGTAATGCGGACTCATGTTTACCAGTACGGCAATTTCTGCCAAACTTAAGGGCTGATCCAAATGTTCATGGATGTAGGCGATCGCAGTTTTGAGCTTGTAAGCAGGTAATCCACCCAAGTAATTCTTAATAGCTTGCTTTCGCGTCGCATACCGTCTGACTAAGTGAGTTGCCAAAGCCGTTGCCATCGATTCTGCATAAAGATGACTATCCAATTCAGCAAATTCCAGTTCTCGCTTCAGCTCCAATCCCATATGGTAAATCAGCGGATCGACACCAAAAACTTGCGACACAATTTCAATTTGATCGACGCTTTGAGATCCATCAGTTACCAGAGCAAGTAGGCTAGGATCGAGTGAGAGCAACATAAATTCTGCGTTGCCGTATGCTTGAGTGCTGAGACTTTCATCGGCAGGACAAATGGCAATATTTCCAGGACAAAAATCTTTATAAACTCGCCGATTTGCCTTGAATTCCCTTGCCTCATATCCCAAACCAATACTGATGGTATGAACTGGAAAGCAGTATTCCGGGGTTTCATGAACAGGCTGGCGATGATACTCAAAATGAATTCCTTTCCATGCCGCCGTCTGACTAGATAAAACAGGTGCTCGTGGTAAAACCTGCTGCCAAGAGTCTGATTTACCAAAATTAATGATTTGAGGCTCGGCACCTGGCATGGCTGTTGTACTTAACAGAGGATACGAGACAATTTTACCGCCGACAAGCTCACCGGACGCATACTCAACTTGGTCATATGATTAAGCTTTTGTTACCAAAAATACTCCCACAGCAATCATTACACAGCCAGCAGCGATGTTTATTCCTTTTGTGATTTTGGAACTAATCAGCAATCTCGCTCTATCTGCCATGAATGCATAACCAAGTTTTACACCGCCTACAGCCACTGTAGTAATTGTTATGATGATGCCAGTGTCAAAATAAGAGATTTTAGAAATATCAACAAAAGCTGGGAAAAAACCAAGATAAAATAAAGTCGCTTTTTGATCGCCCAATGTAATCAATAGTCCAGTCAGAAAACTGGATATTAAAGAGGATTTAACAACCTCCTGTGTCTCCACATTCTTTGATTTTGACTTACATAGCCTTATTCCCAACAAAATAAGATAAGCACCACCAAGATATTTTATGAGGACAAATAGGCTCCCCATCGTTTCAGCCAGAAGCGATAATCCCCAAATGGCTATGATGATGAAAATGATGTCACCAACCACTATCCCTATGGTTGTGAAAACACCATGAATGAAACCAGATGTCGCCGATCTTGTCGAGACAGCCAATACACTCACACTGGGAATACAAGCCAGCACAACCATTGCACTAAATAATGCAACAATGCTGCTAAATGTCATACTGCTTTGCATCGGCAGAACAATTATTAAGTTGCTGCTCTCATTTTCATGCTTAACGGTCGTGTGATGCGGACGCGCCTGCAATCTCGATTGCTTTCTCAAGACACTGGCTACCACTGTTTTTACATTCAGGGATTTGGATATCTGGTTGCACTCCCACACCTTCGATAGTATTACCTTTGGGTGAGATCACCTGAAGTGTCGGGACTATGAGCGCGAATCCCTGCCAGTTCAGCCTGACTGCATCGCCCCCAAATAGTGCGCCCATTGTGCGGACTCCCAATATTTTGGCAGATCCATAGTCTTTGATGATTCCTGCAAACAAGTCACAAGACGAACCACATTGATCGTCAACTAAAATGAAGTGAGGTTTTAGATCTCTCTTTGCTTCTAGTCGAGTGCGCCATTCTACAAACGGTTGCTCTTTGGATAGCTTAATCTCAGCTTCAGCTTCAGCATTCACCGCATCATCAAAATATCCTCGAAAGATATACGGCTTTTGCACTTGTAGCCCCTCACGGGTTCTGTCTCTCCAAAGCACTTTGTCAGCACCCACAATGTCTTCTACTAAGTAACTAATGCTTGATCCCGCGCCGCCACCATTCCCACGCAGATCAATCAGAATCACTTTGGCTTGAGAGAGATGAGACTTTGCATTATCTAGTGCAACCTTGGTGACATGGGGAATCAGGAAGCTTTTGACTCTAAGAATTCCTATCTCGCCTCGTATTTCGGCTGAAATCGCTGGTTCAGGTGTGGCATCTGGTAATGGTTTCTGCTCAACCACACGGAATAATTTTTCACCTTCAGTTGGATCTAAAATTCTTAGATGGGATATTGAGAGCTTTTTCAGCTGGCTGCTGATGCGTTCGATTACTTCCGCTCTCGTCCAATTCGGCTTCCCATCTATTGTATCTAGAAGTTCTTGTAGTTGTTGGTCTCGCTCATCTTTTTTGAAGGCAGGATCAAAGATTTTGCTGTCGAGTGTTTGATAGACATTGTTGATGAACGCCTTTGCTTGTGAAGCAGATACGTTATCCTTAGACTTTAGTTGAGAAGAAGTAAACCAATCCAGCGAGACGGCTTCCGTAGATTCTTGAGTCGATTTTGGTGAGGATTGCGGTTCAGCGATCGCGGGATTTGCTTTGATTGACTCGTTTGCAGATTTGTTTCCAGTACAGGCGATTACACCTAACAAGACTGCCATCACGACACTAAAACTTGCCCCAGTTGAGCGCATAAATCTTTTTCTCAATCTTCAGCTACCAATTTAACGGATAGGCTTAGATGTCAAAATTAATTGTTATTCAGCGTAACTTAAAGATACAAAAATGCTTCTCAAGCCGAAAGTCGCTCTATTGTGCACCAATGCTGGCGTCTAAGCTCAAGGTAGCCACGATTCTAAACGGGATAGCTGAGTGTGCGATCGCCTCTAAATTTTGCCGAAGCGATCGCGATCGTGCGGTTCGTCAAAATCGATGATTGGCCCCTTTGGCACAATTCGATTGGGATTAATCTCGGTCATACTCATGTAATAGGCACGCTTAGTGTAGTCTAGATTGCACATCGATTTGAATTGAGGACGCTGATATAGATCCTTGAGATAATTCCAAAGGTTTGGATAATCGAGAATTCGCCGCAAATTGCACTTAAAGAGACCGTGATACACTGAGTCGAAGCGATACAGAGTTGTAAACATACAAATATCAGCTTCAGTAAATCGATCCCCACATAAATAGCGCTGCTTGCTCAGAACGGTTTCCCATTGATCTAAACTCTCGAAGAGTTCAGTTACCGCTTCTTCGTAGGCTGCTTGCGAAGTTGCAAAACCAGCGCGATATACACCAGCATTGATGGGCAGATAAATTGCATCAATTGTTTCATCAATCTTCTGTTGTAAGTCGTGTGGGTATAAGTCTATTTTCTGCGTTGCCACTTGAGCAAACTCTACATCAAACATTCGCATGATTTCGCGAGATTCGTTATTGACGATTGTTTGAGTTTGCTTATCCCACAACACCGGAACTGTGACTCGCCCTGTGTATTTGGGATCGGCTTTCACATAAATCTCTTGCAGATATTGAGCGTGATTCACCCAGTCAGGAATGGCTCCCGGTGCTTTACTAAACATCCATCCCTTGTCGCTCATTATCGGATCGACTATAGAGACTGAAATAGCATCATTTAACCCTTTGAGTTCTCGCATAATTAAGGTGCGATGCGCCCACGGACACGCCAAAGAAACGTAGAGGTGATAGCGCCCCAATTCTGCCTTAAACCCGCTCTTACCATCGGCGCTTATGCGATCGCGAAATGTTGTCGGTATCTCTTTGAAATTACCACTGGGTTCTAATTTATTTGCGTCGGTTGTCCATTTGCCTTCGACCATCATTCCTGAT
>NZ_JAYKTT020000084.1:0-93428 GCF_038404745.2 Chlorogloeopsis sp. ULAP02
CTAGTACGGGCGGGTTTATTTAGATATTTCGGCATTCTAGAGAGATTGTTGTAAAAACCCGCCCTTACAACTAATACTTTCTACTCAACTGCTCTCAGAAAATAGTTGATTGTACTAGAAATAATTGATAGTACAATTGAACCTAATAAAGCAGCTATGGGGCCTTCGATCACAAAACCATAACTGGGAGTGAGGTAGCTTGCTAGCCACAAAGCAAAACCGTTAATGACGAATGTAAACAAACCAAAGGTCAATAATGTAATAGGAAATGCCAATATTTTCAAAACTGGACGAATAATGGCATTAACAATACCAATTACAGCAGCAGCAACAAGGGCTGTACCAAAATTATCTACTCTGAAACCAATGTTGAAGCTTTGAAGGATATAGGCAGTTATTAGCAGCGCTATTGCTGCGCCTAGCCAAGTTAATAAAAAATTTTTCATAGATTCAATATTTAGAATTATTGATTTGTCTCCTTGAATTCAGAATATTCCTACAAGTTTTATTTCTGACTTTTTCAGTAGTAAAATTTAATACCTATTTCCAGAAATAATATTGCACTCAGGTAAAGTTTAAGTAGACTTACTCAACTTAATATTCACTATCATACCTGCGTTGGTTCACTTTTAAAAAGCTATTTTTCTGGTGTCTATAATATATTTAATTTAACCTACTTTTATTTATTGCAAACTTCATTTTTATCGTTTAAGTACTAGCATTTAACCATACCTCAATCAGATGTATTACAAAGAAGGCAGCTATGCTGAGGGCAGTAGACGCGGTAGGCGCAAAGCGACTTCCGTTCAGCGAAGCTGTTCCCGAAGGGTAGGTACGGCGTATCCCTTGGTAGGTAGAAGGTGAAATACCAATAATAACTTTAG
Organism: Chlorogloeopsis sp. ULAP02; assembly: GCF_038404745.2. NCBI lineage: Bacteria > Bacillati > Cyanobacteriota > Cyanophyceae > Nostocales > Chlorogloeopsidaceae > Chlorogloeopsis > Chlorogloeopsis sp. ULAP02. The sequence continues at coordinate 885 of NZ_JAYKTT020000084.1, forward strand.
TTCTGGGTTTAAAGCCCAGTAAAAATAAACATGTTTTTCGAGTGTATGCGTTGCACGAAGAAAAACAACGTCCTTGTTTCAATCCCACTATGAGTAAGGGTGGGATCATAGCTGCCCTCTGTCTTTATACTTCTGCCTTCTGAAACTCATCCTATTGAAATTTGTGTTTGTGGTTCTTTTGTTGATAGGGAAGGAATGAATTAAAGACGAAGACTATTTCCCTAATGAAACTTCATCTTCGGAAAATAGACTTTTTCAAACTAACAACAATAGTGATGTTAACCTGCTGTACGACCAATAATTCCCATTTGGCGATCAACAACATTCTCATCTTGATCTCCAGTAGAAGGATCGGGAAATGGTACATCAACATTGTTAGATTCATGAAGAGAATCATTTAAATCTGGTTCACCAGACTCACTCAACTCTGGATATTGAATAGCTGGAGTACCTACATTTGAATAATCAGCACGTGAAGTATCAGAGCCTGCATCTGGAGTGAGTTCACCACTACCATGTTGTGTCGCCCCTGGTGTACTGGGGTTGTAATATTCTTTGGGATTCATGTTCTTTCTCCAATTCCAAGTTTAAACAATGAACAAAATACAGTTTTCCCAATACAGTTTCACTTAAGCCTACAGGGCGGCTTCCCGTAGAGTAGCCTGATGCTATTAGAACCAAAGTCTGCCTTCGCAGCCTTTGTCTGTTTAGCCGCAACTTTTCAGGTGTCGGCTATCTGCAACTGTATTGACTTTTAACCGACAGAATTTTTCTGTAGGCTTTTAACATTGTTCAAATTGGCTTGAAACTTCTCATCAATCTCAAGGGATAAACTCGCGCCCAAAGCCTAATGCCGTTGCAGTAAAACTTCCCAGGTTGCACCACCAACTACACCATCAGCTTCAATACCGTAGCGTTTTTGCAGTGCGATCGCTGCCGCTTCAGTAGCTTTACCAAAGTTGCCATCAATATCACCTTTAAGTAAGCCCTGTCTTTTCAAGATTTTTTGCAATTTTACAACTTCAGAACCACGCATTCCCAGACGCAAAATCGGGAATCCTTCTGGTGTGTATTGAATTCCAGGAGTTTGCTGAGAGCGAGGAGTGGGTTGAACAAAAGGAGTTGATTGAGAAGGGCGATTACCTGGCTGGGAACGACTTGTTTGTTGCCTATGAGTGGACGATGATTGTAATTTGGGTTTATTTTGTGAATTAGTGGGTGTAGTTTGCTGAGGTGGTTTTGCAGGTTTTGGCTCAGAAGTGGTAGCAACTGTTTTAGGAGTATTTACACTTTGAGTCGAAATAGGAAAGTTGTTTGGTGGATTGGATGAAGAAGTTGGTGTTAAGACAATTTCGCTAGGGAAAAGTCTTTGCCAGGTATTGACATCAACGATGCCGTTTGGATTTAAACCTGCTGCTTGTTGAAATTGAGAAACAGCCCCAGCAGTAATTTTGTTATAAATTCCGTCAACTGTACCTGTGTAAAAGCCCAAAAGTTTCAATGCTGCTTGAAGTTCAGATACAGGTTGCCCTTGGCTACCTAGTTGCAGGGTAGGGCGATAGATATTATCTTGAGCTATTACCGGAGCAATTTGTTGTGGTGTCTGTGCGAGTGATACTACAGCCGAGGTGCTAAAGAGTAAAGGTACAGAAGTATACAGTATTATTTCACTACTTAAGAATTTTGACCTGTACTTTGCTTCTAATATCCAGCATTTCACAAATGGTTTTAGTGAACTAACCTTCGTGCTACCTTTCATGGAACAATGCCCCTCGTATCAGTAAATACGGGTATAGCACGCGATCGCGAAAGTTGTTTAGATTTTGGGTAACAAATGTACATAAAAGCCGCGACTCGTTAATGCCGCTCGTCCGTTAGAAGTATTGCACTTTCTAGTGCTTCTTCTTGCCCAACTAAAGACACATACGGTTCCTGTAAATACCGAGATGCAACTGCCATTGCATCGGCAGCACTCACATTGGCAATAAGTTCTTGAAATTCTTGATCAAATTCAACTCCTAAACCCAAAATTTCATACCAACCATATATCTGAGCAATCTGAGTATTGGTTTGTTTCCCCAAAGCGTACTGTCCTAAAATTTTGTTTTTGGCTGATTGCAGTGCGTCTTCTGTAAGTGGAGTAGTAAACAGTAAATCAACTTCTGTCCACAAACCAGATAGAGCTTTTTTGGTATTTTCTGGAGCCGTACCCATGTAGACTACAAATGTTGCAGGAAATAAGCGTGTAGGGTAAAAAGCAGATACTTCGTAAGCTAAACCCTGCTTTTCTCGTAACTCCACAAACAGGCGACTGGAAAGTCCATTTCCTAAGTATGTAGATAATAGTTTCAAAGCAGCATAGTCAGAAGAATTTACGGCGGCTCCAAAATAGCCCAACATAACAATTGACTGTTGGGTTTGTTGAGGTGAAACCACTGCTTGTGGTTGCACATTTGGATCGGGTAAATAAAGTTTTGCTAGTGGTGTATTAGGAGTTGACCAATCACCGAAGACTGATTCTACCACTGCAACTGCATCTTCTGGTGTGATTCGACCAGCAATACTAATTACCACATTATCCGGACGGAAATAAGTTTGGTGAAATTGTACCAAATCCTTACGAGTCAGACGACTCATCGTTGATTCGTCTCCTAGCGCTGACATAGCATAGGGATGCTCTTGGTACATTACCTGCCGCAATTGATCGAAGGCGATGGTGAATGGATGTTCTTTTTGGGAGCGAATATCTTGTAGAGCGATTCGTCGTTCTAGCTCCACTTCCATTTCTGGAAAAGTAGGCGATCGCAAAATTCGCCCCGCTAATGCCAAAATGTCTGCAAAATCCGATGTTACTGTCTTCAAAGACATTAAAAAATAATCAGCCGCTGTATCCGCGCTCAAACTTGCTCCGACAGACTCTACACGTTCAGCAATTTCTAAACTCGAAAGTCCATCACATCCTTTTGTTAGTACTGCCGACAGCAAATGTGCTAATCCTGCCTGCTGCTGCTTTTCATAAGCACTACCGACACGAATAAAAATTCGTGCTGCAATGATATCTGCTGTTGGGTTTTCTGATAGGAGTAGCACTATGCCATTGCTGAGTACAGTGCGATGAATATGGGGCTTTTGCAGGGAGGTTGTCATCGATCAGTAGTAGATAGTAGTTAGTAGATAGTGGGGGCGGGTTGGGCTGATGATTTTCGGGCTGAAAAAGACAATTTGTCTTCTGAACCCGCCCGTACAGTAGATAGTAGTTAGTAGATAGTAGGGGCGGGTTGGGCTGATGATTTTTGGGCTAAAAAAGACAATTTGTCTTCTAAACCCGCCCGTACAGTAGATAGTAGTTGTTTGCTTAGTCCTTATCACTACCGCTACCCATTACCCACTAACTACCCCGCAGTGCTGGCTCACCACTAACCATTACCACTCATAAGGTGTAAGTATTGTAACTGCGTAATGGTTGGGTGAGAGATAATCTTTTGCTAATTGTTGCAGTTCCTGGACGTCAAAAGACTTGATTTTTTCTGGATATGTCACCGCTACTTCTGCTTGGGCAATTGTGTTGTAGTAACCATAAAGCCCTGCAAGTTGATTTGGTGTTTCTGTAGAAAATGCAAAATCATTGCACAGCAACCTCTGAGCGCGAGCTAGTTCGCGATCGCTCACACCATTACTCAACAAATCATTCAAATGGAGACGAATTAAAGACTCGACTTGCTCCAAATTTTCTGGCTCTAACCAGGCAGTAATTGTAAATAAACTTGATTCGCTTTGTAAAGAAAAATTACTGCAAATTCCCTGTACCAATTGCTGTTCTTCTCGCAAGTCTCGCACTAAGCGTGAAGTTCGCCCTTCTGCTAGTATTACCGACAATAAATCTAAGCCGTATGCTTTGCGAATTTGTTCTACTCCAGGGCCAGTCCATCCTATCATTAACCGTGCTTGTTCTAGCCGAGGCAAACACAACTCTTGACGGCGAATTCCTGCTATGATCGGTTGTGCAAATTCCTGATTGTGCGGGTAGTCATAGCCGCGTTCTGCGAAATTATCAAATGTACGACTGACTAATTCAAATGCTGGTTTTTCGGCAATTCCTCCAACAATCACTACTGTCATGTTCTCTGGCTGGTAGTGAGTGCGGTGAAAACAACGCATTGTCTCTGGTGAATGCTGCATCAATTCTTGTTCTGTACCCAATACTGAACGCCCGTAAGGATGATGTTGGTAAATACTTTGAATCAAGGTTTGAAATCCAATCCAATCTGGATCGTCTTGGCAAGAACGAATTTCCTCTAGTACTACATCCCGTTCGCGGCTGAATTCATCTTCTGGTATTGCCGCATTTTGTAGTAGTTCTCCCAGATAAGGTAAAGTCTCCTCTAGGAAAGGGGTAGCTGTGGTTATGCAGTAATGGGCGTAATCATAGCTTGTTGCGGCATTTGTGATTCCACCCCAGTTTTCAATTTTTTGATCGAAGATTCCGGGTGAGAGATTTGCTGTGCCTTTAAAGATCATATGCTCTAAAAAGTGAGCCATCCCAAACCACTGTTGCGGCTCTACCTTAGCACCAGCGCGTACCCAAACATCCGCTACAACGACAGGAGTGTTAGGTATTTCTTGATGAATAAACGTTAAACCATTATCTAGTCTGAAAACCGAGGCTGGAAACACAGTTATAAATTAGTTTATGTAACAAATTTCTTGAACTTGAAGCATTGATGATTGCAATTTTGGGATTCTAACTCTTGTGTCCAGACAAATTAGAATCAATTGATACATATTCTGCCTTGATAGGGTTTTTTGTGGTTAAACTGAAAATTATTCAGAGATAGAATTTGCATATCAACATACCTCAAAATAGTTGCGAATACTTATTTTTTATTTTTAACTTTTACTACCAATATATAATTATTTTTAATAATTAAAGCTCCCAAGTCTAATTTGACTTTAGGAGCTAATAGTTTTTAGTTCACCGCAACGCCGTTTTACCTAAGTTTTTGACCTGGAATAACCAGGTGGGTACCGATTTTCTTCGTTTAAAGTTTCCGGGTACATAGCCACGGTCTACTGCCACGAAAAATGTTGGTTCCCTTAACTTTCAAGTCATAGATCACAAAACTTGTTGGCAGTCACCAACGTTGCAGTGGAATAAACTCATTATAGCTTTCAAAAATAATGTTGTGCGTGCAAATTAGATTTTTTTGTGGATTTAATTTGAGTACCAGATATTTTCTATAGTGCGAGCGATCGCCATTGCTTCATTACGATTTTTGTGGTTTAACAAAACGTTGACGTGTCCCAGCTTTCGACCGGGACGCGATGGTGTTTTACCGTACCAATGGACGATGGTTTGAGGGATTTGTTCTATTTTTTGACGCTTAACTATATAGTTACTTGTAGATGTTTCGTAACCTAGCAAGTTTATCATAATAGCATATGAGCAAATCAGATTAGAATTGCCCAAAGGCAAATCACAAACAGTTCTTAAATGCTGTTCAAATTGGGAGGTTTCACAGGCATCAACAGAAAAGTGTCCAGAGTTGTGAGTACGGGGTGCGATTTCATTCACCAATACTTTGTTTGCGTCTGTGAGAAACAGTTCAATCCCAAAAACCCCAACTGCTTCTAAACTACTCAGGATAACACGGGCTATTTCATTAATTTCTGCTGCTAGTTGTGGAGAAATTTCGGCTGGCGCGAACACCCGCCGACATACTTGTTCTTCTTGTTGAGTTTCTACGATTGGGTAAATCGCTACTTTTCCATCTACAGAACGTGCTGCAATCACTGCTAGTTCTCTTGTAAATGGAATAAACTCTTCTAATAAAAAAACCGAATTGGTTAAGAATGTGTTTTCAGGGGTTGCAGTCGCTAATTTTTGTTGTAAATCCTCTGCATCTTTAATAATGAAAGTGCCTTGTCCATCATAACCATGACGGCGAGCTTTCAAAACTACCGGAAAATCCAAATTATGAAGGGCTAAAAACTCATAAATACTGTTGCTTCCAACTCTTAGTTCCTGACTTCCAACTTGATCGACAGTAAAGAACTTAGGAACAGGTAGCCCCAAATTGCGTAAATAGCAGCGCTGGTGGTATTTATCTAAAAGGGGAGCCAATGCTTCTAGGCTAGGACGAAAGCATACACCCTGCTTTGCCAATAGTGATAAAGCTTCTAGATTAACAAATTCATTTTCAAATGTAATCACATCACACTTACTGGCTAGAATTGCTGTAGCTGCGGCATCAGCAACTGGGGCAAAAACAGTATCGTGAGCGATCGCCACGGCTGGATCGTTGGCGCTGGGAGTTTGGACTATTAATTCCACTTCTAGTTTGTTTGCAGCACTTGCCATCATCCAAGCAAGTTGTCCACCACCAATTACACCAACACGTTTCATTTACACCCCAATAAACTTACCGAGCAACATTTCTGTATGAATTTTCGCTCTACTGTTTTTTCTACAGTACTTAAGCCTATCACCACTCTAGCAGAAGCTTTCATGGCGATTGCAATTTCAAGGATGTGATTCCGTTGGATTGTTTACCACCACAGTGCGATCGCCAGAGTACAAACTCTGAGGTAAAACCGCGATCAACGGATTTACTTAGAAGCATTATGCGAATATCTGCGATCGCAGATTGAGTAGGCATTAAAGATCATACTTTGGATTAATTTAAAGTCATTTGCGCCTAAAAACCCCTAACTACCGTTTCTTAATCTTCACCAGAAGTAACTTACTTACATAGACTCTATATCTAGAAAATCTTGACACTAATAATACTTGTATTAATTAATGCTTAAATACTAAATCTTCAGACAATAGATTGCATTGTTAGATCGTAACTATATTTATTCAGGGATAGCAATCATATTGTTATACCGAGAACTAAGATTATATATTTTTTAACTTGTAATTATTACTTACTTATCAGTAAATCTTTGTATCAAATATAACTCTTAGTTCATGAAACTTAAAATTAAATTTTAAATCCCATATCTCTAAATTTTAGAAATTAAACTAAGTACATATAAGCAGAAAACTCTTAACCAAAAAGATTCTATTTATTATTTCGTATTGCTAAATTAGACTCTATCTAAACGATAGATTATAACAATAATTAAATGCTTATTACATATGTATTTATCTATATATAAATAAAACCTACTATCAATAAGCTTTTGACTTCAAAAAATAAATTGTCAAAAGCTCTACACATATGGAGATTTGGATAATTCTGTCAAACTTCTACTAGCTCCAATTATCTGGCTAAAGTATCGTCCCACCAGAACAGAAACTTTCAAATCAACTTTTCCTACTTAACTTAGGATTTTAGTAAAAATTAACAAATACTTAAGCATTTAGTGGCATTAATTACTTAGCTTTACTACTAATTGCTAGTAAACTTTTAATAACTTATTTCTTTCAAAGTATCAAATTTAGCTGACAATAGTTTCCAAGGTATTAAATTTGTCCAACAACCTAGTCCAACAACATATATTACATTTATGCAATTGTCTCATTTCTTGAAACATTCATATAACAATTCTTACACAAGCTTACACTGTCAATAGTTTTATAAATCACCCGTACAAGTGGTTGCTTTTTATACCAGTATAAGCTTGAATTTGATGTATTTAATCTCAGGGTTGGTGTGTATGAGTATTTCATTTGATTTATTTATCGTAGCTTACGATAAATTTTTCTACTTTGACATCTACCTTTCGGTTGAGATTAATCATCAGCAAAGCCTGACAATTTCTAAATTCTCCTGTATGAGTTGAGTCATAATTCAGCACTCATAACAAACCAATAAGAGATTTTAGATAACTTTAACCTATCAATAACGTACTTCTACTATTATCAATTCCTACCTACTAATGATGTATCCTACCAGTCGTACACAACATTCAGCTACTTCATATAACTCTGGCTTATCTGGTACTTTACCCCAAAGGTTATTCACTCGCCGAGAGGTTATTCCAGCACGCAATGATGTATTGTGGCGAATCGAGCGTGGAGCAGTCAGGACATTAACCTGGAGTGAAGATGGAACTTTCATTACTTTGGGATATTGGGGGCCAGGAGATTTGATTGGTTATCCCTTATCTAAAGTGAAACCTTACCAAATTGAGTGCCTGACAAGTGTGGAGGTAAGCTTATTGCCTCCTCATATGTGGAATCAAGATGTTAACAGTTTAATAACCCATATTCAACAGGCAGAAGAGCTTTTGAGTATTGTACATCGAAAACCAATATACTTGCGTTTGTGGCAGTTTTTGGTTTGGCTGAGTGAAAAATTTGGTCGGAATGTAGATCAAGGGATACTCATCGACCTCAATGTTACTCATCAAGAGATGGCAGAAGTACTGAATACAACTAGAGTGACTGTAACTCGCCTTCTGCAACAGTTTGAGGAAGAAGGTAATCTTTTACGTCACAAACGTAGAATGATTCTACGTTTACCTAATGAAGGATTTAAAAACAATGAAAAAATGCAAAAAAGTCCATTAAATAGCTTGCATTAACTACCCCTGATCTTGGTACAATTGTCTTTGAAATTGTGGCTAAATTTCCAAAAAATAAAATTATTCTGTAAATTTAGCCATGATTAACTCAGTAGGTGTGAGTGAGATAAACACAATGACAAAGTTATTCTGGAACTGGTTAAAGCTAAGTCCAGTTGTATTTGCAACAGCTCTATTTACTGCTAATAGCGCCTTCGCTGGAGAAGTAAAGCAAGACTTAAACCAAGATGCGACCTCTGTAACCCAGTTGTCTCAGAGTTCTAGCGGCAACAACGTGGGCCAGGTAACATCAGTTTCTCAGTTTTCTGACGTGCAACCAACAGACTGGGCATTTCAGGCATTGCAGTCTTTGGTTGAGCGCTACGGTTGTATTGCAGGTTATCCAAATGGTACGTATCGTGGTAACCGTGCTTTAACCCGCTATGAATTTGCCGCAGGTTTGAATGCTTGTTTAGACCGGGTTAACGAATTGATTGCTACAGCGACAGCTGATTTAGTAACTAAAGAAGACCTGGCTACTTTACAGCGTTTACAAGAAGAATTCTCTGCAGAATTGGCTACATTGCGTGGTCGTGTCGATGCCTTGGAAGCTCGCACTGCTGAGTTGGAAGCAAATCAGTTTTCTACTACAACTAAGTTGGTTGGGGAAGCGATTTTCAACGTGGGAGGAGCCTTCGGAGATGAGAAGGCTAACGGTACTGGCGATGATGTAGACGATAATATAACCTTCTCTAACCGAGTTCGTTTAAGCTTGAACACCAGCTTTACCGGTAGTGATCAGTTGCAAACCCGTTTACAGGCTGGTAACATGACCAATTTCGGTACGGCAGCGGGTACTAACATGGCTCGTTTGGGGTATGACAATAACACTGGCAACAACAACGTTGAAATCGATAAGCTTAACTACGCTTTCAACCTCAGTGACGCCATTCGTGTTAAAGTTGACGCTAACAATGGTGAGTACTACGAAAACGTTAATAACTTTAACCCCGACTTTGCTAGCTCAGGAAGAGGTGCTCTTTCCCGCTACGGTCGCTTTAGCCCCATCTATCGTCAAGGTCAGGGTGGTGCAGGTATAACTCTAACCTTCAATCCCAAAGGTTCATTATCTGGATCTGTGGGTTATTTAGCTGGTGGACGTACTAACGACGCTAGCAGCCCTCTTGCTGGAGAAGGTTTGTTTGATGGTAACTACTCTGCCCTTGCTCAGATAGCCTTCCAACCTAGTGAGTCATTTAATATCGGTCTGACTTACGTGCGCACTTACCAAAATAGCCAGGGTGGTGTAAACCTGTTTGAATCCACTGGTAGCACTTTTGCTAGCCAACCATTTGGTGCTGTTGCGACTTCTTCTAACAACTACGGCGCACAAGTTAACTTTAGAGCTAGTTCTAAGTTGGCTATTGGTGGTTGGGTAGGTTACAGTACAGCAGAAGCTGAGGCTGGGCCTGATGCAGATGCAGATATTTGGTATTGGATGGCTAATTTAGCTTTAAGAGACTTTGGCAAACAAGGAAATCTACTCGGTATTTTCTTTGGTCAACCACCTAAAGTTACCAGCAACGATATTGGCGCTCGCGAAGATGATGGCACTTCTTATCACCTAGAAGCGCTTTATCGCTACCAGCTTACTGACAATATTGCTGTTACTCCTGGTGTGTTGGTTATCTTCAATCCTGAGCATAACGACAACAACGACACTGTGTATGTAGGTACACTTCGTACCACCTTCACTTTCTAAAACCGTTACAAGTTAATACAACTAAAAGCCCGCCAAATGGCGGGCTTTTATTTACAACATCAGAAGCTAATTTGACTATTGACTTGTAAGCTTGGTTGGAGGGCGATCGCTACTCCAAGCCCACCAGGCACAATTACAGTTACATTGATAGAATTCTTGCCATTTGCGACGGTAATCTTCTGTAATTACAGGTGAGCGGCGATTTATCCACACTTGCACAGCTTCTCGGCTGCTGGCATGGCAATTAGGACAACAAAATTCACGAGCATGAATTGCCTGGTGTGTCCATTCTGGCGAGGTGGGAGCAAAAGCTTCTATAGTCATTAGTCAATAGTTATTAGTCATTAGTATTATACTTGTACCTTGAAACTCAATCGGCTGAGTATTGTAAATATCCTCAGCACAGATTAGAAGATTCATGTAAATTAAAATTTGATAACAGATTAATAGTTAAGTAAGCAAATATAAATAAGCGTAAAATACTAATCAAAAAAAGTTTGTCAGAAAATAGATTTTTCTTTCTACGTTAATATGGAACCGACAGTTGAAATTCACCGTTTGTTCGATCTAATGCCAGCTTCGGCTAGGATGATGAATAAAATTATTAGTAAGCCGGAGCAAGCAAAGGTGATTGATACTTCCTTTCCATTGCCTTGGAACTGGGAGCGACTTATATGTATAAATTTCGATTTGTGGCGTCGATTGAATAAGTCGCAACGCGATTTATTGCTATTGCAAACTGTTAGCTGGTTGACAGCAGTGAAGTGGTTTAAGCCTGATATTTATCAAGTTATCGCGCTGGCTGGACTGTTGGGCGGAGTAGTTGAATTTTTACAAACAGATGCGCTAGGTGTAGTTATAGCTGGTGGACTGACTACTTTAGCTGGATTTCGCATTACTGCCATTAACCGCTCTCAACAATTACAGTTAAACGCAGATGAAACTGCCATTGAAGTGGCGCAACGTCGGGGTTACTCGAAAGTTGAAGCAGCACAACATCTTTTATCTGCTATTGAGGCAGTTGCAAAAATTGAGGGAAATGCTGCTTTAGATTTTACTGAATTAATTCGTTGCCAAAATTTGCGGGCGATCGCTGGTTTATCATCAATTGGTGTTCCTAATGGCTATGACAATTAATTTTTGAGCGCCTAAGGACAATGATAAAGTTTATACTTGTAACCATTAATTGCCGGAAAAGCTCGTGTTTCGACAGCACAATTTTTTACTTCCTCTGGTTCAGCAGCAAAAAAGTTCACCAACCATAAATCCAAAGGACGTGGCAATCCCTTTAAAGTATTTTGGAGAGCAATAGTAGAAGTATTGGAGTTTTGATCTTGATGGGCGAGTAGGAAAAGAGCAGAAGCAGAGAGAGTATTCTGAAGTTTAAATTCTCTGGCTACCCCCATCATTTCGCCGATTTGTACGTGTGTTTTTTGCGTAGTAGCAATCAGTACTGGTACCTGAGATGTTTTTTGAATTAGTTGCACAAATAAGTCTGGACGATAATATTTCTGATAACCTAAATCACAAATAACTGTGATTGCACTTAGTAATCCCATGATCCAGATCACTACCACACTGACTTTCCCATGGATTCCCCAGTTCTCCTTTTTCAATCCAGGATGCCAACAAATTGCCAAACTTGCTCCTAGTAAAACTATTACAGCAGGAAAGTAAACAAAGTTATAACGAGCGCCCCGTGTCAAGTCAATATTTAGAAAATAGGTAAAGAGAAAGAATAAAGCGATCGCTCCAACAACAACACCAGCTAAAACTTGGGTTGTCAAACGGGTTTGTGGTTGCACAAGCTGTACCCTCAAGCCACGCCATAGAATCGGTGTTGCCCAAATTAGAAAAATTAGCATTACCAGCCCCGATGCGATCGCCACAGCTAGGTTTGATGATTCAACTGGTAGTAAACAAAACATCGTCACCCAAGCAGCCAAAGCTTGAAAAATTGGACTAATCCAAGCTATGCCAACGCGATCGCTTTGAATCCAGTCCACTAACCTATCACCGTAAGTATTTTGTAAAAACACTGGTAACCAAACTATACCTGCTACAGCCGTACCAACAGCAACTGCATAAATACGTAGCCAAGGAGGAGAGAGTAAAGACGCAAAGAGGGGAAGACGCGGTGACGCATTTTTATCAGACGCGGAGAGAGAAACATTCCCCACCTCCCCACCTCCCCACCTCCCCATGTCCTCTTCATTCTGTTGCCAAGCCAAAAAAATTAAAACCATAGCTTCAGTGCAGAGGGTAAGGGTGAAGAAGTAATGAGTAGCAATACCCAAAGCATTAATTACGATCCACAAGAATGATAACCATATAGGTAATTGAATCCGATTGTGGATGTGACGGGTGGCTACTACCAAGCAAGTGAGGGAAGCAATTACCCATAGAATTGCCAAAGTATAATGGCGGGCTTCTTGTGCCAAAAAAATGCCATAAGGTGAGACTGCCATCATCGCAGCAGCTAAATGGCTGATTAAACGGGAACGAAAGGCAACCCAACTCAAAGCATAAATAGCAGGGATAGATAATGCACCAAAAATAGCAGCCAGCGATCGCGCTCCCCACAAAGAAACTAAACCAGCTTGGGTGGGAAAAAGTTTCATCCATAGATGAGTGAGAACAAAGTATAAAGGGGGATGATTACTTTCGCTAAATAAATTTGCCAATACGTCTTGAATACTTGCGGTGGGTTGGGGTTGCAGGGGTTGTAAGAGAATATCGATAGTTATTGGTTCATTTAACGGTACTGGCAAAAAACTATTTCCCAAACTGAATACTAAAGTAGAAAATTCATCTGTCCAAGGTGGCTTTGCTGTCAAGTTGATTAAGCGTAAACCAATAGCGATGACAAGCCAAATCAACAGCAGAAACAAGTTAAGCCAACGCGGGGATAGTGGAGCTGTCATAGCTGTGTCATCAACACATATAATTTGGACATCAGACGTTACATTTTAGATGAAAGTTCAATCCAAAATTGCACATTGGCACATTGTGTTTTAACTATTTCACTTGTGTGACGCGCCAACTCAGTTTGAGGTTAACCCAAAAGTTCCAGACAGTGGCAGCTGCGATCGCAATCAGGTTAGCAATGTAGCGATTAGGAATAATGAAATTAAACACTAGATTTAAAACCAGCACGTTCAACACCAACCCTGCAAGGCAAATAATGTTGAATTTCAAAAATCGCTTCAGGCGCTGATGCCATTGTTTTTGCTGCATCGCGACATCAGCAAATGTCCAAGCATCATTCCACAAAAAATTATTGAAAATTGCAATTTCACCAGCAATGATTTTACTGCGAGTTAGAGGTAATCCCAAAGTAGTTGGATCGCTGAGTAAGTAAAGTACTGCCATATCTACAAATACCCCACTTAGTCCCACCAAACCAAAACGGATAAATCTACCAATAGGAAAACCACTGTTTATACTGAATCTTCTGATTTGCAAAGTGGAAAGACGCAACCGCAATAAATGGTGGATGTAGTCTAAATACTGCTTCCAAGTTACTTTGCTTTCACCCTCTTTACGCTCACAAAACACATAGCCAACTTCGGCAATTTGCTTGATATCACCTCGCCCAATTACCTCTAGCAAAACTTTATACCCTACGGGATTGAGCTTTACATTGGCGATCGCACTTCGCCGCACAAGAAAATAACCGCTCATTGGATCTGAAACTCTACCTAATACTCTTGGTAGAATAATCAATCCCAACAATTGAGCACCACGGGACAAAAAACGCCTGATAAAACTCCAACTACTTACTCCACCCCCTTCCACATGACGACTAGCTACTGCCAAATCAGCTCCTTGTTGAATTGCGCTCAAAAGTTGCAACAATACATGGGGTGGATGCTGTAAATCACCGTCAATTACTCCTAAAACTCTTCCTTGTGCTGCTTGCCAGCCCCGAATTATAGCCGAAGAAAGTCCTCGCTCATGCTGGCGTCGCATCACCCGTAGCTGTGGGTATTCTGCAATTAGAGATAGAGCCAATTGCCAAGTACCATCCGGACTATCATCATCTACTACAATCAATTCGTAGTTTCCAGGAATAATTTCATCCAAAATCTGGCTTAATATCCTGACAATTTTGTTGATGTTAGCAGCCTCGTTATAGGTTGGTACTACCAGAGAAAAGCTCAATAGACTGCTAGCTTTATCCGAGATAGCAGCAGGCAATTCGGAAATCTGCAAATCTCCTGATGGTACTGGTAGTAATAAATTAGGTTGCTTAATACTCATGGAGTAAGATTGTAGTTGCGAATTGATTCAATAAAAATTTTTAGTAAACTTAGTTTGTTTATATACAAAAATATTATTAATTCTATAATTTTGATTATTTTACGTGATTAGACGCTGATTTTATCACTATATTAGTTACTTTTAAATTAAATATATTTATAATTCTCTAAATATTTACAAGCATTTGTTGTCAGAAACAAAAAGAGTTAGAAATTAGAAAATGCAAATGTAAAATTTAGCTGTAATGGTCGTCAAATTATAAACCAAAGCGAAGCTGTAAAGTTTAATAAAAGCTATCATCTTTAAGAGCTAGGCTACATTTGCTAACATCCACAATCATTAATTCTGTACACAATTCATAATCACTAAGTTGTTTTTATTTATACTCTTAGTTTAATAACAAAAAATGAACGGTTTTTAGAGGTAAAGTTGAGATAAATATTTATAGGCAATATTGTGGGGAAACACAAGATAACTCTTTACAGTATTTATATGACGCTTACTTAGTTACAAATAGTACAGAACACTGAACAAGATAGATAGCAAAAGAAATACTGGAGTCAATTGTACAGTCACTTTTGTAGATTACAGGCAATAGCAAGCCAAAGCAAAGAAAAATTATCTTTGTGTTTGGGAGTCTGTTCTCTACTGTTTTGGCAAAGAAGTATAATTTAATTAATAGATAAATTATCAATCAAATTAAATTCATCTCTTAACATTTCGGCTTTAAATGTGATAGATACCACTGTTGATGCAATTCTTGACCGTGTACTGCTTGGATACAATTTATCTCCCGAAGAGGGAGTGGTGTTATTAAGACAGACTAATCAAAAAGCGATCGCCGCCATCCGTACTACAGCTGATATCTTGCGTCAAAGACAAGTAGGTGAGACTGTTACCTACGTCATCAACCGTAACATCAATTTTACAAATATCTGTGAGCAGCACTGTAGTTTCTGCGCTTTCCGACGGGATAAAGGCGAGGAGGGTGCTTACTGGTTAGATTGGATGCAAATTTTTGAGAAGACAAAAGACGCAGAACAGCGAAGTGCAACAGAAATCTGTATGCAAGGGGGATTAAATCCCCAAGCAAAAATCAGTGGCCAATCTTTGCCTTATTATCTCAAGCTAATCGAAACAATCAAGCAAGAGTTTCCTCATTTGCATCTGCACGCTTTTTCTCCTCAAGAAGTACAATTCATAGCTAGAACAGATGGGTTGACGTATGCTGAGGTGATAACTGCTTTGCGAGATGCTGGTGTAGATTCCATGCCAGGAACAGCAGCTGAGGTTTTAGACGATGAAGTCAGGCGTATCCTATGTCCAGAAAAAATTGATACAGCAACCTGGTTAGAAATTGTGGGTACGGCTCACAAATTAGGTTTGTATACCACTAGTACAATGCTGTCGGGGCATATAGAAACACCAGAACAACAAATTCGACACCTAGAAAAATTGCGATCGCTCCAACAAACTGCCATCAATCGAGAATATCCAGCCCGGATTACTGAGTTTATTTTATTACCATTTGTTGGGCAAGAAGCGCCCAAGCCATTACGCCGTCGTGTTGGGCGTGATCAGCCTGTGTTAGGTGATGCACTTTTACTCACTGCTGTGGCAAGAATTTACTTAGGAAACTGGATTACTAATCATCAACCAAGTTGGGTAAAACTAGGACTTGTGGGTGCGACTGAAGCCTTAAATTGGGGCTGTAACGATATCGGTGGTACATTAATGGAAGAACATATCACCACAATGGCGGGTGCAGTTGGTGGTACCTGCATGGAAGTTGAAACCTTACAAGCAGCGATCGCTTCCTTAGGAAGACCTTATCAGCAACGGGATACTCTTTACCAGATCGTAAAGCATAACGAATGAAGTTTTACAAATATCACGCTCTTGGAAATGACTATTTGGTATTAGATCCTAAAGATTTTTCCTTTCCCTTAAATCCAGAGATAACTAGGGTTATTTGCGATCGCAATTTTGGGGTTGGATCTGATGGTATATTATTAGGGCCATTTCCATCTGACATCGCACAGTTTGCATTACGTATTTATAATCCTGATGGCAGTGAAGCAGAAAAAAGTGGCAATGGATTGCGGATATTTTCTCGCTACTTATGGGATAGAAAACTTGTTGGCAAACAACCATTCTCAATTCAAACCTTAGGTGGATTGGTTCAATCGGTAGTAAAAGACGCTGGGAGAACTGTTCAGGTAGAAATGGGAAAAGTTAGTTTTTGGAGCGATGAAATCCCAGTTGTAGGCGATCGCAGAGAAGTGATTCAAGAGGAGATTAATTGTGGTGATCGAACATTTTCCTTTTGTGCTGCCACAATTGGAAATCCACATTGCGTGATTCCTCTAAGCGAAATTACGCCAGCGATCGCAAAAAAGTACGGGCAAGTTTTAGAGGTTCATCCTTTGTTTCCAAATCGTACCAATGTTCAGTTCATGAAAGTATTGAAGCGAAACAGTATCCAAATTGAAATATGGGAACGCGGTGCTGGTTACACCCTAGCATCAGGTAGTAGTAGCAGTGCAGCAGCGGCAGTAGCATATAAACTCGGTTTGTGTGATTCCTCAATTACTGTGCAAATGCCTGGTGGATTGATTTGGATAGAAGTCAGTAACGATTTTATGATTTTAATGAGGGGTTCTGTAACAAAAGTAGCTGAAGGAGAAATGTCAGCAGAATTGTTTGATGGACTAGATAAAAGAATTAATTTCTCTTTGTATTCTTAATATAATTTGGTGCAGAGTGGGGCTACCAGCGCCAACTTGTTTAGCCTTTTTTAGCCAAGTTTTTGCCTGCTCTTGATTACCCAAAAAGTAATCTGCTTTAGCAATATAGCAACAACTAACTACTATATCGATAGTATCATTGCCTGCTTCTGTTAAAGGTAAAAGCATTTCTTTACCTTCATTATATCTACCTAATTCTATCAGAATAGAACCTCTAGTTCCTTGCACTGTCTTGATATCATTAGCTAACAAAAGTGCTTGTTCTGACCATTTATCAGCTTGTTGTAGATATTTATTTTCTCCATGATTTATAACAATAGAAGCTAAAATATCGATAATATAAACTTTATCTCTTTTAATAAAATTAGAATTATTTAAAAGTAACTCCAGTAATTCAACTGCATCATCAAAATTTTGTCTATTAATTTGAGCTTGTGCTTTAAATAAAACTTGTAAGCTTTTTAAATCATTATTGAAGAAAATTTCTGAAGAATTATCTTGTTTGGATGCGTATCTTGATAATCCTAACAATTTTTGAATAAATTGCTGATTGCTTTTAGTCAAAGCATCTATTACTTGTTTACCGTCACTTCCAACTGTGATACCGTACTGTCTAGCTTCTAATGGTAGAATATTAAAAATAAATAGTAAAAATTCTACATGAGCTAAAAAATTTATATTTTCTATATAACTTAAATCAACTAAATTGTAACTATAGTATTCATAAATTTTAGTAAGTATGAAAAAAAGAATAAGATTAACAATTGGCCCACCTAAATACATAAGTATAAGTTTATGTTTGAGCCACTTTAGTTCTAAATTGGAGATATAAGTTATACCGCCACCAGGAATACTTGCAAACTCAATTACAGAATTAAATAGCTTAAATTGCAAGATTTTTTTGCCCATTCCTATTTTGACAAGATATGGATTAAAACCTACTATCTTAGCTGTAAAAAAATGTCCCATCTCATGGCAAAAAATTGAAAAGTAAAGCCATATAAAAAGAATTAAAATAAATTCTAATTGCATATTTAAATTGCAATCTTGCTATAAAGACACTGCTTAGGAAGGTAATAAATATATTCTTCCTTTATTAGTATTCCCAACCAATCAATGTTTATTATCAGTACAAATACGACTTTTAAATAAAACTTTCATTTTGACTACAACAATAGTGTCAAAAATAGTAAGTGGGCGATACAAATTCCACGTATATGAATAAATATAAATTATTTGTAGAGTGTGTTATTGACGGTAGTCCTAACGCACCAAAAATCTGGGATAGTGCGGTGCTTAATTACAACACACCCTACCCTTAACTTGTCTTTACATCGTCTGTAGAGAAACCTAATGTCTGCTGTATACTTTTGGCGATCGCCTATCTTAGTGCTGATAGGCATGAACATTTAAACGCATCATAATTCTTTCTGGTTCCGTCAAATTTTTAAAGCCATAGCGGCGGTAAAGCCCATGAGCATCCTTTGTTCCTAACAGCCACCTTTGCACATCTTGCAGTTCCGAATATTCCAAAATAAACTCAACAAACCATTTTCCTAAACCCTGTCCGCGATAAGGCTCTAATATGAAAACATCTTTTAATAACGCAGAAGTTGCGTAGTCAGTAATGACTCTGGCAAAACCAACTTGTTTGTTGCTTTCATATAAACCGAAACATAAAGAATTTTGAATTGCCTTTTCTACAACTGCTAATGGTATATTCTCAGCCCAATAAGAATTTTTTAAAAAAGCATGAATCATTCTTGTATCTAATTTGGTTTGATCGGTGCTGATATAAAACTTATGTTGTAATTCTTCTTTCATGTTGTTGTAGCATTTTTAGATCAAGATTTATGAGAAATAATTATAATTTACTGGCTTGCCAAAACGAACTTGAAATCTTCGAGGCACAAACTGATAAAAGTACTGAAATGGATGAAAGTACGTATTCTGCTTCCTACTACTGTTCGATTTCGTTTCGGGCTTGGCACAGATGTGGGAACAGTACAGCATCAATGCAAACGTTACTTATATGAAGGATGGACAACAGCAGAGTGGTTTATAGAAGGATTATGCATACGCATCTAGTAGTTATTCGGTAGTAGGTGTGCTTACACATTCGTTATGATTCTGACCAAATATTCTCCTTGCAGTCGATTGGCACAAATGCGATCGCTATACTCCGAGATCATGGCATAAATTTTCTGTACTAAAAAATACTCTTCAGTTCTGAAAGGCTTTCACCTTTATGCTCAAAAATAATCTGTTAAAAACAGCGATTTTTTGACTGTTGCTGTCATTTGCTTCTCCTGTTTTAGCAGCAGAAACCGATCCTCTTTACATACAGCAGTATGTAGAAAATTCCTATTATGGCGCTGCTTTTATTGGTAGTGGTTAGATCGATGACTTATATAGTATGGGACACTTTCGCCTTACCCATTAAATAAAATAATGTGGTTAAATTTTGCAAATCAGCCTAGTAATCCCAATGCACGTGAATGGCTTGAGCTTGGCGCTGGAAAGGGCTATACGTCTACTTCTATTCCCAATCGATTAGTCTGGGTTGCTGAAATAGATGCACCAAACCGTTTAGAATTACCTCAAAAAGGTGGGCAAAGAGTAAAGTTTAGAAAGTCTAAAATTCTTATAACGGTTGACGGTGAAACAGGCGCTCGCTTAGGTACAGATATTTTTGAATTACCTTAAAATAATTGTTGTAATTCCTCACATTTACAAGGCTCTATAATGAGAAACCACTGGTTGAGCTTCTTAAAAGTGAAAAAATGCCTTGAACTTTTCCACTACGCAATTGTTACTGGTACAAAAAGTCAATAAACTCATTTCAGTGAAAATTTGAATAAATGCGATCGCACTCTTCTGCGATCGCTTTTTATACATTTATCAAAATTCTATAAACAACCGATAAAACTACTGAACCAGTAACTCAACAGCAGAGGATATATTCAAAATCAAGCCCACCTGGTATTGCTTATGAATAACTCTGCACCTACATCTTGGAATGAAGTTCGGGCTGCATTTCAAAAAATCTGGGGTTACGAAGATTTCCGTCCACCACAGGGAGAAATTATCCGCTGTTTATTGGCGAAAAAAGACGCTCTAATTATTATGCCTACAGGTGGGGGTAAATCAATTTGCTTTCAACTTCCAGCCTTATTACAAACAGGATTAACTTTGGTAGTTTCACCCTTGGTAGCATTGATGGAAAACCAAGTGCAAGAACTACGCGATCGCAATTTAAATGCAGAGTTATTACACAGCGAATTGTCTTCTTTCCAACGGCGACAAATTCTCAAGGCTTTGGAACAACAAAAGCTGAGATTACTCTACTTATCACCCGAAACTTTACTCAGCAAGCCAGTGTGGGAAAGATTATCTCAGCCGGAACTTGCAATTAATGGTTTAATTTTGGATGAAGCGCATTGCTTAGTGCAGTGGGGAGAGACATTTCGACCAGCTTATCGAAGAATTGGGGCAGTGCGACCAGCACTGCTAAAATTCAAACCACCGGGAACAAAAATAGTACTAGCTGCTTTTACCGCCACCGCAGATCCTCTCGCCCAAAAAATTATCCAAGAAATTTTACAATTACATCAACCAACAATTTTCCGTTTAAATCCTTATCGCTCCAATCTTAGCCCCACAGTCCAGATAATTTGGACACCACGAGGCAGAAAGCAAAAATTATTAAAATTTATCCAACAAAGACAGCAAACAGCAGGATTAGTTTACGTCCGCAGCAGACGAGATAGTGAGGACTTAGCTGTATGGCTGCAAGCAATGGGTTATGCCACATCTAGTTACCATGCGGGATTGAGCGCAGATGAACGCCGCGCCGTAGAAAGTGATTGGTTAGGAGGAAAAATACCTTTTGTAGTTTGTACCTCTGCCTTCGGTATGGGGATAAACAAGCCAGATTGCCGTTGGGTAATTCACCTTCACGCACCTTTATTACTATCAGAATACGTGCAGGAAATAGGACGCGCCGGGCGGGATGGGAAACCAGCCCAAGCATTAACGCTAATAAGTGAACCGACAGGGTGGTTAGATCCAACAGATAAACAAAGACAGAAATTTTTTGAAGAAAAAGTGCGATCGCAACAACTACAAGCACGACGATTTATCAACAAACTACCAAAAACAGGGGAAGTGGACGCAATAGCCCGACAATTTCCCGATGGTGCTATTACTCTTTCTCTCTTACACAGTTACGGTCAACTAGAGTGGATTGACCCTTTCCATTACACAATTGTTAGTAGTCCAAAAAGTAACTCAGTTACACAACTCCAAACAGCTACACAGATGAATAAATACCTCAATAGCAACCAGTGCCGCTGGCAATTTTTATTATCTGCTTTTGGTTTTGAAAAACAAGCAGCTAATTGGCGCTGTGGTCATTGCGATAATTGTCAATAGTCCTTAGCTAATGACTATATTCACGTTTAATGTGAATTAGCCTAACTCACCTTGAGTCGCACCAAATCTATAGATTGATTGCAAGATCCAAATTTATGATCTGACGACCACCGATAAACACAGATGCACATGGATGATATATCTGTGTTTATCTGTGTCCATCTGTGGTCGATTTCTAAAACTGCCTTAAAAAGCGCAAATCGCTGGCATAAACGCGCCGAATATCATCCAACTGATGCAGCACCATTGCAAAGCGCTCCACACCAAAACCAGCAGCAAAGCCTGTATAAACTTCCGGATCGTAACCCACCGCTTTCAACACATTTGGATCGACCATACCACAACCCATAACTTCCAGCCAGCGCCCGTTCCACTGCAAATCCACCTCAGCAGATGGTTCGGTAAACGGGAAATAACTAGCACGGAAGCGAATCGGCAACTCACCAAACATTGCCTGCAAAAATACCTTAATAGTACCTTTGAGGTCGGTAAAAGTTAGTCCCTCATCAATTGCTAAAAGTTCAATTTGATGAAAAACTGCCGCGTGAGTGGCGTCTACGTTATCTCTCCGATAGACTCTGCCAGGAGCAACAATGCGGATCGGTGGTTCTTCGTTTTCCATATACCGAATTTGCACCGACGAGGTATGAGTCCGCAGCAAATTGCCATCTGGTAGGTAGAAAGTATCCTGCATATCGCGAGCAGGGTGATCGGGTGGAGTATTTAGAGCTTCAAAATTATAGTAATCTGTTTCCATTTCCGGGCCAGAAGCCACCGTATAGCCCATACCGACAAAAATATCTAATGCCTTGTCGATCATGCCATTAATAGGATGAACTCGCCCCTGGGGGTAGTAAATTCCTGGCATTGTCACATCTAAAGTTTCAGCTTCTAGCTGTGCCTGAATTTTCGCCACTTCCAAGGCTGTACGTTGCTGATCGAGGCTTGTTTGTAAGGCTTCTTTGACTGTATTGGCAACAGCCCCTATTTTCGGTCGTTCTTCTGCTGGAAGTTTGCCCATTCCACCTAAAAGTACTGACAGACTACCTTTTTTGCCAAGATACTTGACTCTCAGTTCTTCTAAGCTTTCTAGGGTGTCGGCAGCTGCGATCGCCTTTTCTCCTTCCTCTCGCAGTGCTAAAAGTTGAGTCTCTAAGTTGCTTGTCATTAGTTAATAGTAATAGTCAATAGCCATTGGTCATTGGTCATCGGTCATTAGTCATTGGTCATTAACTATGGACAAATGACAAAAGACAAATGACAAAAGACTAATCAAATTAATTAATAAGTCAATTGTGCATCAAAGGCAATGGTTGAAACCCAACGCACTACTATCAGTTTAGAGGTGATTGAGTAGATAAGCATATTTTTATTCCATGTTTGTGACACATAACATTGACAATTGACTCATGACTATTGACTAATGACTTAATGATTAGTAAGTATTTATATTTAAGAATGACACATGAAATTGCTAATTAGTAACGATGATGGTATTTACGCTCTAGGTATTAGGACACTCGCTGACTCTTTAGCCCAAGCAGGTCATGAAGTTACCGTAGTCTGTCCAGACAGAGAACGTTCTGCCACAGGTCATGGATTAACCTTACACCAACCAATTCGTGCCGAAATAGTCGAGTCGATTTTTCATCCCACTATCAAAGCCTGGGCTTGTGATGGTACTCCCTCTGACTGCGTAAAATTGGCGTTGTGGGCTTTGCTTGATTCTCCTCCCGATTTAGTTCTTTCTGGCATTAATCAAGGTGCAAACTTGGGAACAGAAATTCTCTATTCTGGTACCGTTTCTGCGGCAATGGAAGGCTTAATAGAAGGCATTCCCAGTGTGGCACTCAGCTTGACTAGTTTCTCGTATAAAGATTTCCAACCTGCCGCTAAATTTGCCAATATTCTAGTGGAGCAGATAGCGAAAAAGCCTCTTCCTGATTTGATGTTGCTTAATGTTAATATTCCTGCTGTCAAGTGGGAAGAAATTGCAGGAGTTGCCATAACTCGTCAAGGAGTGCGACGCTACGTAGACGTTTTCGACAAGCGAATTGATCCACGTGGTAAAACTTATTACTGGTTAACCGGAGAAGTCTTAGAAGATGTGGAACCACCAACAGGTCTAAATTTACCTCAAAATTTACCGATGGATGTACACATCATCCGCAAAAACTACATTAGTATAACCCCATTGCAATATAATCTCACCTACGTAACCGGGTTGCATGATTTATCGCAATGGGACTTTACCTTTCCGTAAGGTATGACAAGAATAATTACCGTACTAAATGAGTTAAATGCATTACAAATAAATATAAGTTATAACGTAGAGAACCACTGACCATTGACCCTATAGGAAAGCCAAAAACTTTCAATCAAGTTCTTTGGATGTCTTACTTAAATTGAGTACAATCGGCTAGACGACGGTATACTGTGTTACCAATAGAACGACAATCTGCCAACAATGGTAAGACAGCATAAACGTTACCAGTTAAGTAACATCTTTGTATTGCTCGCCCGCTCAATCTTTGCAAGCCAACACCCATGTCCAGGATAGAAAATCAATTTAAAGTGCATTTTTGGGGCGTTCGCGGCAGTATCCCCTGCCCTGGGCCTAGCACCGTCCGTTACGGAGGTAATACCTCTTGCGTTGAGATGCAAGTCGACGGCAAACATTTAATTTTTGATGGTGGTACTGGGCTGCATGTTTTGGGGCAATCTTTATTGCCTAAAATGCCGATAGAAGCTCATATATTTTTCACCCATTCCCATTGGGATCATATGCAAGGTTTTCCTTTTTTTACACCAGGGTTTGTGAAGGGAAATACCTTTCATATCTATGGCGCGATCGCTCCTGATGGTTCCACAGTCGAACAGCGTCTTAATGACCAGATGCTGCATCCAAATTTTCCAGTACCCTTACAAATCATGCAGGCAAATTTGGATTTTTGTAACGTCATACCAGGCCAATCCATCCAAATTGATGACATCACCGTTGAGACAGCACCTTTAAACCATCCGGGTGAAGCCGTAGGATATAGAGTCACCTGGCGTGGCGGTACTGCTGTTTACGTTACCGATACCGAACATTTCCCCGACAGATTAGATGAAAATGTTCTGCGGCTAGCTCGTGATGCCGACATCCTAATCTACGATTCCACCTACACTGACGAGGAATATCATTCACCAACTAGACCAAAAATTGGTTGGGGACATTCTACATGGCAAGAAGCTGTAAAGGTAGCCAAAGCCGCTAATGTTAAAACATTAGTAATTTTTCACCACGATCCAGCTCATGATGATGATTTTTTGGATCGTGTGGGAGAAGAAGCACGTGGGCTATTTCCTCGTGCAATCATGGCACGCGAAGGCATGGAGCTTCAGGTTCCTGTTTCAGTTAGCTTATCAGAATCTTTTCCTGTTAGTAAGTTTTTTGCATAGATTTTACTTTCGGAGCAATTACAAATTTTAGATTAGATTGGTGATCAGAGGCTTACCCTACGCTTGGATGACTTCTAAACGTCTGGTGAAAGTTGGCTATTGGCTTTGCGAAGTTAGTTATTAGGCAAAAGCTGATAGTACAATCAACCTTAAAAGTGGTCTTTTGAGGCTAGACACAAGACCCGCCAGGGCAACTTCCCGTAGGGTTGGCCGAAAGCCGAACAAAACCTCAAATCCCAGAATCGACGTGCTAAATCTGTCTCAAAATGGGTGTTCTGTGTGGGTTACTTCTTCAACCGAATTAGCTCTAGTGCCAACTGCTGTGGCACTTGGGAAATTTGACGGTGTACATCGCGGTCATCGACAGGTTATTCAACCAATTTTGCCAGCCTTCAAAAGTGAGAAACTGGGAGATTGGGAAAGTGGGAGAATAAGTAAACAATTGCATCTCCCCCCCTCTCCTTCCATCTACTCGACAGTTGTCACCTTTAATCCTCATCCACAAGAGTTTTTTACCGGTCAACCCCGTACTTTGCTGACGCCGCTAGATGAAAAAGTCCAACAATTGCGATCGCTTGGGGTAGAACAACTGGTACTATTGCCTTTCGACAAAGAGTTATGTGCTTTGACTCCCGAAGAATTTGTAGAAAAAATTCTCATTGAGCAATTGCAAGCAGTACAAATTAGTGTTGGGCAAGATTTTCGTTTTGGTTCTAAACGCACTGGTACTGCTCAAGATTTACAAATCATCGCTGCCAAGCACGGTGTTCCAGTTACCATAGTTCCCTTAGAAAGTTGTTCTGAGGAAGTTTTTCCCGAAGCTCCCATTAGCAGTTCACTGATTCGTGAAACTCTTAGTAGCGGTGATATTCAACACGCAAACAAACTGCTAGGGCGTCCGTACTCTTTGATCGGTACAGTAGTTAAAGGTCAACAACTTGGCAGAACAATTGGCTTTCCCACCGCCAACCTGCAATTGCCCAAAGATAAGTTTTTGCCTCTCCAAGGTGTTTACGCTGTGCGTGTCTTTATCACTGATGAGACTCTAGAACTGGATGGAAATGGCTATTTAGGTGTAATGAATATAGGTAATCGCCCCACGGTAAATGGTACTCAAATATCAGTGGAAGTACATCTTTTCGATTGGTTTGGTGACTTATATGGTAAAAAGCTAACTGTGCAGCTAGAAAAATTTTTACGCCCCGAACAAAAATTTCCCAATCTAGAAGCCTTAAAGACACAAATTCAATTAGATTGCCATGCCGCTAAAGCTTTTTTTGGTTGTTAAGTGTTAATTTCGTCTTGCTAAGGGAACACTAGAGACTAGGGACTAGGGATTAAGAGCAGAAGGGCAGAGGAGCAAAGGAGCAATACCTAATCCCTGATACCCAATCCCCAATCCCCAATCCCCAGTACCCTATCCCTAATTACTGCATGAGAGACAAAATTGACGCTCTGACTAAAAATTTGGCTCATACCATCGTTGGTAAATCCGAGGCAATACGCTTAGTACTAGTAGCCTTGCTAGCCGGTGGTCATTCTTTATTGGAAGATGTGCCTGGAGTTGGTAAAACTCTCCTAGCAAAAACCCTGGCTCGCTCCATAGATGGAAAGTTTCAAAGGCTACAATGTACCCCCGATCTATTACCTACTGATATTACTGGCACTAACATCTGGAATCCCAAAAGCGGTGAGTTTCACTTTCTCCCCGGCCCCGTATTTGCTAATGTGCTACTAGCTGACGAAATCAACCGCGCTACGCCTCGTACTCAGTCGGCTTTGCTGGAAGTAATGGAAGAGCATCAAGTAACAGTCGATGGCGTTTCTCGTGCAGTGCCTACGCCCTTTTTTGTCATTGCCACCCAGAATCCAATCGAATACCAAGGTACCTTTCCCCTACCAGAAGCACAAATGGATCGGTTTATGCTGTCTTTAAGCCTGGGCTATCCTTCGGAGGAAGAAGAACTGCAAATGCTGCAAAATCTTGATGGTAGTGTTAAACGAGGAGATTTACAGCCTTGCATTACCTTGACTGAAGTACAACAACTACAGCAAATCTGCTCTCGCATCAAAGTGGATATTTCCCTACAACAATATATGCTCGACTTGGTGCGAGCAACACGATGTGATGAGGAAATTACCCTTGGAGTCAGTCCACGCGGCTCTGTAGCCTTACATCGGGCTACTCAGGCGCTAGCTTTTCTTTTAGGGCGTGATTACGCTATTCCTGATGACGTGAAATTTCTTGCTCCTTACGTTCTGTGCCACCGCCTCATTCCTGCTGGTGGACGCAGGGCAAAAACAGTGATGGAAAGGTTGTTGCGAGCAGTACCAATTCCTTAATTCAGACTTGAAGCTTGCCGCCCGCCTAAGCGTTGGTCTTGCGCGGCAGGTAGGATGTTAACAGAGATAGTTGCATAAACACCTTGCTGCTGACCAATAATGATCAAGCGAATAAAATCTCCTAAGCCTTCCACCAATCGAGCATTACGTAATATTCCGGAATCTAGGGGTAAAAATCCTATCTCTTCTGCAAGCTGCATTACTGTTTTTCTAGCTTGCTCATCATCTCCCGCAACAAACACAGAGACTCCATAATCTCTGAGCGGCTCTGGTGCTAACTCAAATACTTCCTGCGCCATTGTGTTAAAAGCTTTGACTACACGGGCTTTCGGCACATCTTTGGCAAGCTTTTCTGCTAAAGATTCTATTATTGGCGGATAAGCAAATCCTTCAGGAATTTCTTGGTTATTACAATCAATAATTATTTTACCGTTGAGAGCTTCAGGATTAGATAGCAATTCACTAGGCATAATCCCGCGTACTGTCCACAAAATGACATCAGCAAAAGCTGCTGCTTCATCGTTCGTACCACCTTGCGTTCCGCGTTCTGCTAACTTTGCTACTGCTTTTCCTTTTTCGGCATCACGGGAGCCAAAAAATACTTGATGTCCCTGTTCTGCCCAGAGAATACCTAAAGAACGTCCCATGTTTCCACTACCAATAATTCCAATCTTCATAGCTCGATATTTCCTATATAAAACAGACAGGTCTGTATTGTTTTTGATAATTGCTATATTACAGACAGGTCTGTATCATGTCAATAGAAATATTGGGAAAATTAGGTGCCAAAAACTCGCGTCATAGCAACACAGGACGAAACTAAACCTGCGCTCAGAGAACATATCCTCAACATTGCCGATGAACTATTCTATCGCCAAGGGATTCGAGCCACAGGGGTGGATACTATCATTGCCAAGTCAGGGGTGGCAAAAACAACCTTATATCGCTATTTTCCATCAAAAGATGATTTGGTGGTGGCGTATCTGGAGCGACGTAACCAGCGCTTTTGGGAACTGATGGAAGTAGAAATTGCCAAGCATCCCCATCAGCCTAGAGAACAACTGTTGGCGGTATTTAAATGGTTGGATGAACTATTGGCAAAGCCAGATTGTTTAGGCTGTCCGTTCCTAATCGCCACAGCAGAATACGCAGAATTGGACTATCCAGGACATCAAGTTGCGATCGCCCACAAAGAAGCGGTGCGTGATCGCCTGATTCAACTAGCCGAAAACGCGGGTGTAAGCAATCCGGGCGAACTGGCTGCAAATTTACTGTTGCTAATTGATGGTGCATTCGCTCAACGGCGGTTGTTTGGTCAAGTTGCGGAGGTATCTTTGGAAAAAGTAGCAGCTATGCTAATTGATGCGTACTTGTCTTAAGTTAAGAATAATGGTGTGAGGCATATCCAATTATGATTAAGCATCGCAACCGCCGCCAAATCAAGGGCAAGTCTATCGGTTTACTTTTGGTAGTCCTAACTTGGAGTTTGGCAATGGGTTGGCTAATATCCTTTGCGACAAATGTCCAAGGTGCTACTCCCGTCTCCGAAGTTGGTACCGTTGATGTAGTAGCTCCTCAGTATCAATTGGGTCAAGAACTTTACTTAGAAAACTGTTCCACTTGCCACATCGCCTTACCACCCGCAGTACTGCCTACTGAAACCTGGAAAAATCTTTTGCAAGATTCAGAACATTATGGCGCACAGCTCAAGCCACTAGTCGATCCACCACGCATTTTAGTCTGGAGATATCTGGCAACTTTTTCGCGCCTACTGCAAAAAGATGAACAAGTACCGTACCGCGTCAATAACTCCCGTTATTTCAAAGCTTTGCATCCTCAAGTCAAATTGCCACGTCCTGTAGACATAAATAGCTGTGTGACTTGTCATCCTGGAGCTGCGGACTTCAACTTCCGTCGCCTCAGTTCTGAATAAGAAAAATCATAGACATTAGTAATTAGTCATTAGTCATTAGTTAGTGGTAGGGGCGGGTTTTTACAACAATCTCTCTAAGATGCCGAAATATCTAAATAAACCCGCCCGTACAGTGGTTAGTGGTTGGTGGTTTATTTTCTCCTTGTTCCCGCGTCTCCTTGTCTTTGCGTCCCCGTGTCCCCTGTCCCCTATCTCCTGTCCCCTATTTCCTGATGGTGGGCGATCGCTACTTGAGCTTGGTCGGGGTTCACTGCCCCATCTGGGGGTGAAATGATACTATTAATTAAAGCTTCAAATATAAGCTGTAGTTTAAAGCCATTATTTAAGTAAAGTAGATTGGCTAATCTTGTTGCTGCTTTTGAGGAAATTCTCATTGGCAACTCATTACTTGAGTGTTAAAGCTCAATTGGATTAAACACTTATAATTATCCATCCAAATCTAAAATTCCCATCTTCACTTGAGTTTGTTCAATAAACTGCCATGCTAAAAACTTTGTTGGGCGATCCCAACGCTCGTAAGCTTAAAAAATACCAGCCTTACATTACTGAAATTAATCTCTTAGAGGAAGACATTAAAGCCCTTTCTGATGAAGATATTAGAGGCAAAACAGCAGAGTTTAAACAGCGTCTTGCCAACGGCGAAACTCTGGATGACATTCTACCAGAAGCCTTTGCCGTAGTTAGGGAAGCCGGACGGCGAGTTTTGGGATTGCGGCACTTTGATGTCCAACTCTTGGGTGGTGTCATTTTGCACACAGGTCAAATAGCTGAAATGAAAACTGGTGAGGGCAAAACTTTAGTAGCCACCTTACCTAGTTATTTGAATGCTCTGACGGGGAAGGGTGTACACGTTGTCACCGTCAACGATTACCTGGCTCGTAGAGACGCAGAATGGATGGGACAAGTACATCGTTTCTTGGGGTTAAGTGTAGGACTGATTCAGGCTACCATGACTCCTCAAGAGCGGAAGAAAAATTACGATTGTGATATTACCTACGTCACTAACAGCGAGGTTGGCTTTGACTACCTGCGCGATAATATGGCAACGTCGATGGCAGATGTTGTACAGCGCCCGTTCAACTATTGTGTAATTGACGAGGTAGACTCGATTTTAATTGACGAGGCGCGAACTCCGTTGATTATTTCCGGGCAAGTGGAACGACCAACAGAAAAATATACCGAAGCAGCCCGAATTGCCAATGCACTCAAAAAAGACGAGCATTACGAGGTGGATGAAAAAGCTCGTAACGTGCTGTTGACAGACGAGGGCTTTGCCGAAGCAGAAAGGCTTTTAGAAGTAAAAGATTTATTTGATCCGGAAGATCCGTGGGCGCATTTCGTCTTCAACGCTATTAAAGCTAAAGAACTTTTCCTCAAGGATGTAAATTACATTGTTCGTAACGGAGAAGTAGTAATTGTAGACGAATTTACTGGGCGGGTGCTTCCCGGAAGACGGTGGAGTGACGGCTTACACCAGGCAATTGAAGCCAAAGAAAGAGTAGAAATTCAGCCGGAAACCCAAACTTTAGCAACAATTACTTATCAAAACCTGTTTTTGCTGTATCCAAAATTAGCCGGTATGACCGGAACAGCAAAGACAGAAGAAGCAGAATTTGAAAAAATTTACAAACTAGAAGTAGCTGTCATCCCCACTAACAGAACCAGAAGACGCCAAGATTTATCTGATATGGTGTTTAAGACTGAGACTGGTAAGTGGCGGGCGATCGCTCAAGAGTGTGCCGAAATGCACAACCTTGGCAGACCTGTATTGGTAGGAACCACAAGCGTAGAAAAATCAGAATATCTCAGCCAGTTGTTAAAGCAGATGAGTGTTCCCCACGAACTGCTCAACGCTCGACCAGAGAACGTGGAGCGTGAAGCGGAAATTGTGGCTCAGGCAGGACGCAAGGGAGCTGTAACTATTGCTACAAACATGGCTGGTAGAGGTACAGATATTATTTTGGGTGGTAACTCAGAGTATATGGCTCGCCTGAAGCTGCGGGAGTACCTCCTACCTCGAATTGTCAAGCCAGAAGATGAAGATATATTTGCCATTCACAGGGCGGGTGGTTTACCTCCTGCTGCAAGTGGTGGCGGACAAGGCTTTGCCCCAGGCAGGAAAGTCAAAACTTGGAAGGCTTCGCCTCAGGTTTTCCCAACTCAACTTTCTAAAGAAACAGAACAGTTGCTTAGACAAGCAGTGGAATCTGCGGTGCGAGAGTATGGCGAGCGCAGTCTACCAGAATTAGAAGCAGAAGATAAAGTAGCTGTAGCCGCAGAAAAAGCTCCCACCGACGATCCCATAGTTCAACAATTGCGACAAGCATACAACAGTGTTAAGCAAGAATATGAAGCTTTTACCAGTAGCGAACACCAAGAAGTAGTAGATTTGGGAGGCTTACACGTAATCGGTACAGAACGCCACGAATCGCGGCGGATTGACAACCAACTGCGGGGACGTGCCGGACGACAAGGCGATCCTGGTTCAACCAGATTTTTCCTCAGCTTGGAAGATAACTTGATGCGAATTTTTGGAGGCGATCGCGTCGCGCGGTTAATGGACGCCTTCAATGTTGAAGAAGATATGCCCATTGAATCGGGGATGCTGACTCGTAGTTTGGAAGGCGCACAGAAAAAAGTTGAAACCTACTACTACGACATCCGTAAGCAGGTATTTGAGTATGACGAGGTGATGAACAACCAGCGTAAGGCCATTTACGCCGAACGCCGCCGAGTATTGGAAGGGCAAGACCTGAAAGAACAAGTAATTGAGTACGCTGAAAGAACGATGGACGACATCGTTAACTACTACATCAACCCCGATTTACCCTCAGAAGAGTGGGAACTAGACAAGTTGGTAGAGAAAGTCAAAGAATTTGTCTACTTGTTAGCAGACTTGCAGCCGACTCAATTAGAAGATATGTCAATGGGCGAGATTAAAGCTTTTCTGCACGAACAGGTGCGGATCGCCTACGACATGAAGGAAGCTCAAATTGATCAAATTCAACCCGGATTGATGCGTCAAGCCGAAAGATTCTTTATCTTGCAGCGAATTGATACCTTGTGGCGAGAACACCTACAGCAAATGGACGCTCTGCGCGAGTCTGTCGGATTGCGGGGTTATGGTCAAAAAGATCCGTTGATTGAGTACAAAACCGAGGGTTATGAACTCTTCTTGGATATGATGGTTAATATCCGCAGAGATGTGGTTTACTCGTTGTTTATGTTTCAACCCCAACCACAACCAGTAGTGCAAACATCCTCAGAGATGGTTTGAAGTTAGCAAGCAGTTTAAGAGTAAGTCTGCAAATTAAGTAATTAAACGGGTAAAGGTTTGAGATAAACTTTTGCCCGTTTTTTAATATTTGTATTTTGCATCTATCCCCTAACCCTACAGAGAATTAATTCTCTGGCTAACAGCACAAGTCCGTTTTAACGGACTCAAAGACTGTTCTAGTCAGATTAATTTGACTTATACCTATTCTCTATAAATTTTGCACTTAATGAGTCCCAACTTCTTCCTTTATGTCCTTTGCGTCTTTTGTTTAATTATTTATCCTGTTCTACTTAATTTATAAAACCTAATCTAATAACATACACATCATTAAATGTAACAATTTGATATTTGATTATTTAAAGATTTTCGGGGGATATGCTGCATATGCTTTTTCTGGAATTTTGCCTAGTTAAACCTTAAAGTGAATGAGAAATTTCTCAGTTATAGATCCCCAACTTCTTCAAAAAGTCGGGGAATCTAAACACTTGCGACTTGTCAAAATCTATATAGTGGTGTATTGTCAAGCCACTCCCAAGCAGTTGAGTTATACTTATTTCTAATTCAGTGCCGCTAGAGTTGATATTTAACTCAGACTGTGTTATATTACTCAAGTTGAAAGTCCGCGGGCATAGTTTAGTGGTAAAACCATAGCCTTCCAAGCTATTGATGCGAGTTCGATTCTCGCTGCCCGCTTCAAGAGTCAATCCTACTGTTTGCTATTTATCGCTTCTTAAGCTTAATTAGGATCTTTGCTGTAGTACAGAAGAATCACTGACAGTATGATCGATCGCCTAGCTATACACCTCGAAGTTAGCTTGTTGGGGTGAGACTGAACCTTGAACGCCATTGATGTTTGTGCGATCGCCTGATTCGCTTCCTAGCGCTCACACATCAGTTAATGTTTATTTTTTAACATCAATCAAACCAGTAATACTAAATTTATATAATGGCCAATAAATATAGTAATTAAATGCGGGTGTTGTATGACTTTTAGTCAATATCACTCCTATCTTTCTCCCGAAGATTATCTAGAGGCTGAAAAATTTAGCCCAATTAAACATGAATACATTCAAGGAAAAATTTATGCGATGTCAGGGGCAAGCGATGCCCACGTCACAATTGCAACTAATCTCATCGCCCTCCTCAGAAATCATGTGCGTGGAACAGGCTGCCGTCTCTATGCCACAGAGATGAAAGCCCGCATCGAATCACTGAATATTTTCTACTACCCTGATATCATGATTACTTGCGATCAACGAGATACAAATTTTGAATATTTCAAACGCTATCCTTGTTTAATTATTGAAGTTCTTTCTCCATCAACAGAAGCTTTTGACCGAGGTGATAAATTTAGTGACTATCAAGAATTAGAAACGTTGCAAGAATATATCCTCATCAGTCAAACCCGCAAGCGAGTTGATTGTTTTCGTCGCAATTGTGAGGGTAGATGGGTGCTTTATAGCTATCGAGGAAATCAAGAATTACAGTTCACCAGCGTAAACTTTTCTTGTTCCCTTGCTGATATTTATGAAGACGTATCTTTTCCTGAAAATGTTAATCCTACTTCTATTTAATTAAAGCGATCGCTTGATTTCATTTCTCTAGAATTGGCAAAATTTTACCTTTAGTCTAGGCAATTTGAGTGATGCGCTGATT
The DNA here is from genome assembly GCF_038404745.2 of Chlorogloeopsis sp. ULAP02. Lineage (NCBI taxonomy): Bacteria > Bacillati > Cyanobacteriota > Cyanophyceae > Nostocales > Chlorogloeopsidaceae > Chlorogloeopsis > Chlorogloeopsis sp. ULAP02. The sequence continues at coordinate 35,255 of NZ_JAYKTT020000084.1, forward strand.
CACACGGGGCTTGCCAAATCGCTCCCAAGCATTTCCACCACGCAGAAATAGCTCCATCCACCGTATTTGTTCTCCTCCTGAGGCTGATTGCCAACCAGAGCTACCAGGAGCAAAAGCTAAAGTTCCTTCAGGTACCTTAAAGCTACCATCAGAATACACAGCATCGCTGACTACATCTCCAATCCGAATCACAACTTTTGTTTCAGGTTCCAAGTTCATCGTATGTGCCGGAATTGTGGTTTTGATGTTTCCGTAACCATCGATCCAAGCAATCCGATCGAGGGGAACATCTGGAATTTGCTCAGGATTGAGACTATCTCCCAAAAGACTAAAATCTTCATTTATGATCGCAGCCGCAGCAGGGGGAAATACATCCCGTGAGCGAAACTGGGAGCCACCGCGAGAAACGTTGACAACTTTCAACAGCTTGGTATGGTTTTTGATAAAGGAAAGGGTATAGCCCGCATTCACACCAACCACTTTTACGTTATTGGATAACAAAGCATAGGTTAATCCTTCACCCTCATTGTCTCGACGAGATTGCGGATCGTCTTGGCGAGGTGCGCAGTTGTGATAGATGAGGCGATCACTATAACCAGGATTCAAGCCTAGTTGAGCAATCCAGAAACCTGTTGCCAGGGTACTAAATGGAGGAACCGAAAGTGAATGAACCTGAGCATGGGGAAAAGCTATCAACAGACGTTGCACGACTTCAGTAAATGCTGGATCTCCTGTACCGTAGTCTGCAATAACACAGATATACATTCTGCCCCTCCAAATCAGGGTAGTGATGGGAATCTTATACTATTTTGGATTTTGGATTTTAGATTTGGGATTGGAAATCGTCTTTTGTGTCCCGCTTCCGTGAATTTATCTAAAAATCTACCTCATCAGCAGTCTAAGTGCGATCGCGAGAATAGGCAATAGACCAAAAGAAAAGTTTTAAATTGATGCAAATACAAATGATAAGAATAGACAAACATAATATTGCTTTTAGTTTTAAATAACTAATGTTTTGCTTTAAAAATTGACATTTTACAAATCGAGTGTATCTGGATAACTATAGGAGTAAGATTACTCACGCCAAAAGATTGTTGGAGGCAGCAGCGTATGGTTGTACTTACTGCTAGATCTGAAAATACCAAACCGCAAGGTCGCTTGACCATGCAAACAGTGGAGATCGGATCTGAAACATTATGTCTTCGTTCTCTTGATTGGGATCGTGATCGCTTTGATATTGAATTTGGATTGCAGAATGGTACAACCTATAACTCGTTTCTTGTTCAAGCCGAAAAGACTGCTCTGATTGACACTTCTCACCGCAAGTTTCAGGAGTTGTATTTGGATGCCTTGACAGGGTTAATTGACCTTTCAACACTGGATTATTTAATTATTAGTCATACCGAACCGGATCATAGTGGCTTAGTTAAGGAGGTGTTGCAGTTAGCTCCCCAAGTAACAGTTGTTGGGGCAAAGGTTGCAATCCAATTCCTCCAAAATATGGTGCATCAGCCATTCCAATCTCTGATTGTCAAGAATGGTGATCGCTTGAATTTGGGCAATGGGCATGAATTAGAATTTGTTTCTGCCCCGAATTTGCACTGGCCTGATACGATATTTACCTACGATGCCAAAACCCGCATCCTGTTCACTTGTGATGCGTTTGGGATGCACTATTGCAACGATTACACCTTTGATGAAGATCCAGAACTAATCGAAGCGGATTTTAAATATTACTATGATTGCTTGATGGCTCCAAATGCTCGTTCTGTTTTGTCTGCAATCAAGCGGATAGATAAATTAGATGTAGGCATAATTGCTACCGGACACGGGCCACTTCTGCAACATCATCTGTCAAACTGGGTAAATTGCTATCAGCAGTGGAGTCAAGAACAAGCGAAGACAGATACTTTAGTTGCCCTTTTCTACTCTGAAGATTATGGCTATAGCGACCAATTAGCAAGGGCGATCGCTCATGGCATCCAAAGAAATGGAGTGGCGGTAGAACTGGTAGATTTAAGTGATGCTGAACCCCATGAAGTACGAGAGTTGGTAAATCAAGCGGCGGGTTTAGTTATTGGTATGCCATCCCAATCTAATCAAAATGCCCATGCGGCTTTAAGTACTATTCTTGCAGCCGCACACAACAAACAAGCGATCGGACTGTTTGAAACTGGCGGTGGAGAAGATGAACCAATTTATCCTCTGCGGAACAAGTTTCAAGAAATTGGGCTAACCGAAGCTTTTCCGCCAATTCTAATTAAAGAACCACCGACGCAGATTACTGAACAGATGTGTGATGAGGCAGGGACAGATATTGGACAATGGCTAACTCGTGATCGCACGATCAAACAAATTAAAGCTTTAGATAATGACTTAGAACGAGCGCTGGGACGTCTTAGCAGTGGACTTTATATTATGACTGCTCGTAAAGGAGATGTAAAGAGTGCCATGTTAGCCTCTTGGGTAATGCAGGCGAGCATGAATCCTTTGGGAGTCGCGGTTGCAGTTGCCAAAGATCGGGCAATTGAATCATTGCTACACGTAGGCGATCGCTTTATTCTTAACGTTCTAGAGGAAGATAACTACCAAAGTTTGATGAAACACTTCCTCAAACGTTTCTCTCCTGGTGCAGATCGCTTCGCAGGCATCAAAACCTATTCTGCTAGCAATGGCTGTCCGATTTTGGCAGATGCACTGGCATATATGGAATGTGAAGTAACGATGCGAATGGAGTGTAGCGATCACTGGATTATTTACAGTAACGTCCAAACTGGAAGAGTCGCCAAAATAGATGCCTTAACTGCCGTTCACCATCGCAAGGTTGGAAATCACTATTAGGAAAGGCAGGGGCAGAAGGAAATTCACACGATTCTCCCTCACTCCCACTCTCACACTCTTCATTCACATCATTGGAGTTTTTAATCATGCTATTACTCAAAGACGTGCCAGTTAAACCCGTGAAGCGGGAAAGCTGGTTAAATCTGGGACGAATTGTGCAAACACTGGAATTGATTCAAGATTTGATTGTAATTTCGCTGTGCATCGGGTTATTTAGCTTCATGGTGCTACAAATTCAAACCATGTTCCTCTCTCTCATCCCCCCAATTCAATTCCATACTGTGATGGCAGATATCCTGTCATTGCTGATTTTGGTAGAGTTATTTCGCTTGCTAATCATCTACCTGCAAGAGCAACGAGTCTCGATTGGAGTTGCTGTTGAGGTTTCAATAGTTTCTGTGTTGCGAGAAATGATTGTACGTGGTGTGCTCGAAACGACTTTTGTGCAAGTTTTAGCTGCCTGTGCTTTTTTAATGGTTTTAGGCGTGTTAATGGTTCTTAGAGTTTGGCTACCTCCAACCTTTGAAGGTATCGATCCTGAACAACAAGTCTCAAAGCGTTACAAAAAGCGTTTTTCCCAAGAAATGTCTGAAGTGAATGCTCATTCTGATTATTGATTGCCATTCATTATTAGCCTTTAGCCCCTAATTACCAAAAAACTCTTATGTCTCTCCAAACTGTAATGCCTACAACAACCCACCCTCGTGACGTTCAAGTTGCTGAAATTAGTACTAATACATTAGTTTTGCGATCGCGTACTTGGGAACGCCTCAAGTTTGAAGTTGAATACGCTCGTCAGAAAGGAACAACAGCCAATTCTTATCTCATTCAAGCCGCTCGCACCGTTCTCATTGATCCTCCTGGCGAATCTTTTACCCAGATTTTCTTACAAGAATTACAAAAACATTTGGATTTGACGCGGTTAGATTACATTCTTCTCAATCACGTCAATCCCAACAGAATGGCAACTCTCAAAGTTCTCCTTGAACAAGCACCCCAAGCCACAATTATCTGTTCTAAACCCGGTGCTAATGCCTTAAAAGTGACTTTTCCCGATTGGGAATCGAAAATTCAAATTGTACGTTCTGAAGACACTCTCGACTTGGGAGGAGGACATCAACTGCAATTTGTGACTGTACCAACTCCTCGTTGGGCAGATGGATTATGTACTTATGATCCTGCTAGCTGTATTCTCTACACTGATAAGTTCTTCGGGGTGCATGTCTGTAATGATGTTCTGTTTGATGAAAACTGGAAAGAACTCGATGAGGATCGACGCTACTATTTTGACTGTCTCCATGCCACCCAAGCAAAACAAGTTGAAGTAGCTCTAGAGAAATTAGCACCCTTAAAAACTAAATTCTACGCCCCTGGACACGGCCCGATCATCCGTTACAGTCTCAGTCGCTTTACTTACGATTACCGTAAGTGGTGCCAAGAACAAAAAACCCAACAATTGCGAGTAGCCTTGCTTTTTGCCTCTGCTTACGGCAATACAGCGACTTTAGCAGTTGCGATCGCTCAAGGTTTAATTCAAAGTGGAATTGCTGTCGAATCTATCAACTGCGAACTAGCAGAACCCGCTGAAATTACTCGTGCGATTGAGACTTGCGATGGTTTTATTATCGGTTCCCCTACTTTAGGTGGACATGCACCTACTCAAATCCAAACTGCCTTAGGAATTATTTTATCTACAGTTGCAAAAACTAAGCTAGCGGGAGTTTTTGGTTCCTATGGTTGGAGTGGCGAGGCTGTTGATCTAATTGAAAGTAAGTTGCTGGATGCTAATTACCGTTTGGGGTTTGAAAGTATCCGCGTTCGCTTTAGTCCTACTGAATTTACCTTACAGCAGTGTCAAGATGCAGGAGCAGAATTTGCCCAAGTTTTGAAAAAGAATAAAAAACTTCGTGCTCCTCGGCAAGCGTTAACAGAAGCCCATATTGATCGCACAGAACAAGCGGTTGGGCGAATTGTTGGTTCTCTGTGTGTTCTGACTACTCAGCAGGATAACAACCACAGTGGAATCTTAACATCTTGGGTTTCCCAAGCTACTTTCACTCCCCCTGGTTTAATGATTGCCATTGCCCAAGAACAAAATGCTGATGCTCTCATTCATCCAGGCGATTGCTTTGTTCTTAACATCCTCAAAGAAGGACGCAATTTGAGACGCCACTTTTCTTCTCGCAATACACTCCAAGAAAACCCTTTTAGTCAGCTTGCAACTCAAACTGCTAACAACGGTTGCTTAATTCTCAGTGATGCTCTTGCCTATTTAGAATGCACTGTTCAAAATCTGATGGAATGTGGCGATCGCTGGTTAATTTATGCAACTGTAGATAAAGGAGAAGTATTGGAACCTACAGGCATGACAGCAGTTGGGCATCGCAAATCAGGTAGCCATGATTATTAAATCCAAAAAGCTAGTTCTGACTAACAGCCAAAGAACCAGCTTCACACAATGTGTACCATTAATTGCTGTAATGAAAGTTACTTATTTTAACCGAATTTACCGCTAACGTATTCTTTAGTTGCTTCCTGTTGAGGATTTTGGAAAATAGCTTCTGTACGGTCAAATTCAACTAAGTAACCAGTTCGGCTACCTTTTTCTGAAGTCTGAACGTTGAAAAATGCTGTCATATCTGACACCCGTGATGCTTGTTGCATATTATGAGTTACAATCACCACAGTGAATCGCTGCTTGAGTTCGTGAATCAATTCTTCAACTTGCAATGTCGAAATTGGGTCGAGAGCTGAACAAGGTTCATCCATTAAAATTACATCTGGTTGAACAGCGATCGCACGGGCAATACACAAGCGCTGTTGTTGTCCGCCAGATAAAGACAAACCACTTTGTTTGAGTTTATCTTTAACCTCATCCCATAAAGCAGCTTGCTTGAGCGATCGCTCCACCAATTCATCCATATCACCCTTGTAACCGTTAATTCTCGGCCCAAAAGCAATATTCTCATATATAGATTTCGGAAACGGGTTCGGTCTTTGAAACACCATCCCAATTTTACGCCGCACCTCTACCGGATCGATTTGAGGAGCATACAAATTTTCGCCATAGTAAAAGACTTTACCCTCTGCCCGAAACGATTCAATTAAGTCGTTCAAGCGATTATAACAACGCAGTAGTGTGCTTTTACCACATCCACTAGGGCCAATGAAAGCAGTCACTCGATTTCTGGGAACATTCATCCAAACGTCACGCACTGCCAAAAATTTACCGTAGTAAATGTTCAGCGCTTCTGTACGTAAAACTGTTTCCAGTTGATTTGCAGTACTAACGTTAGTAGCCATAAATAAATCCTGAGGTTTGAAATCTGACTGTGCTAAACTTGTCAATCAAAAAATTAGTAAGCTTTGCGACTAGTTGCCCAACGAGCAATAATACTGGTAATTAGAACCATTAGCACCAAAATCAAAGATGCCGCCCAAGCCAATGACTGCCAGTTTCTAAATGGAGCAATGGCAAAGTTGAAAACTAAAACTGCAAGGGAAGCAGTCGGTTCCAATAAACCACTCGGCCAGTATTGAGAGAATAAAGCTGTGAATAGTAGAGGTGCGGTTTCTCCTGCTGCTCTAGCAATTGATAATGTTGCCCCAGTCACAATTGCTGGTAATGCTGCCGGCAGTACTACTAGCATCACAGTCTGAAAGTTTGTTGCTCCAATTCCAAATGCTGCTTGACGCAAGTCTTGTGATACTAATTGCAAAGCTTCATCTGTTGTTCGCACAATAATCGGTAACATTAGCACTGCTAGCGCTGCTCCTCCGGCGATCGCAGAAAATGTACCTAGTGTTGTCACCACAATTGCATAGGCAAATACACCCGCAATAATCGAGGGTACCCCACTGAGAATGTTTGTGGCAAAGCGTACCCAACGAGATATCTTCCCGGAGCTAAACTCAGTCAGATAAATCGCTGCTAACACACCAAAAGGAATGCTAATCAGAGCGCCGATGCCTACCATGATTAACGTACCTACGATCGCATTACCAAATCCACCCCCTTGTACCAATGGTGGTGGTGGCAATTCAGTAAATAGACTCAACCGAAAACTGCCCAAGCCTTGAATGATGACGTAAGAAAGTACTGCTAGTAAAGGCAAAAGTGCCAATGCCCCGCACAAAAATGCTAAAACTGTCATCACCGTGCTAAACAGCGTTCGTCCTGACATCGAAGTGCGAGTCAGACTGCTGCGGATCAATTTGGGATCGGGCTGATTGGGAACAAAAGAAGACATACTTTAAAACACGCAAACAACAAATGTCTACAGCCGCTTCATTCGCAGAACGATGAACTCTGCGAGAATATTGACTAGTAATGTCAAAACAAACAAAATTAATGCCGCATACATCAGAGCAGCCACTTGCAAGCCGCTTGCTTCTGCAAATTGATTTGCTAGAAGAGAAGAAATTGTATTGGCTGGTGCAAATAGTGAGGGGCTGATTGTGTTGGCATTTCCAATCAACATTGTTACAGCCATTGTTTCTCCCATTGCTCTACCTAAGGCAAGCATGACTGCACTGACTATGCCAGAGAAAGCTGCGGGAATAATCACTTTCAAAATTGCTTCCCAACGCGTCGCTCCCAGTCCAACTGCTGCTTCGCGTAAGTTCCGAGGCACCGAAATTAAAGCATCACGCGAAATTGCCGTGATAATCGGCAATGTCATAATTGCTAATATCACCCCTGCTGGTAACATTCCTGGGCCTGTAGGAGGGGTGCTAAATATTGGTAGCCAACCGAGGTAAGTATTCAGCCATCTGCCTATGGCTGTGATAATCGGTACTAAGACAAATATTCCCCAGATGCCGTAAACTACACTCGGAATTGCTGCTAGCAGTTCAACTAAGAATACTAGTACTGTCCGTACTGTTACTGGTAATAGATTTTCGCTCAATAGCACTGCTGTTCCAACACCAATTGGCACTGCTATTAATAGACCGAGAAAGGAACTTACTAATGTTCCATATATTGCTGGTAATACACCGTAACTGTTATTGACTGGATTCCAAACACTTTGAGTTAAAAAGTTGGCACCAAATTTTTGGATTGCCGGCATTGCATCTGCGCCAACTTGAATTGCTATCCATAATAAAATGCCTGCGATCGCCAGTGCAAATATTCGCGTCAGCCAAATAAAGCCACGATCCAACGACTTTTCAAATTCTGAACGTGGTTTTACTGTTGGCTGATAATTATTGGCTGATGTATTCATGAATGACTTTTATCCATCAACGGTTAAAAAAGTGGGAGCGAACCACATAACCACATTAGTAATTGGAGTAAGTTGGTTAATTACAGCAAATCGCAAAAGACATAATCCTATTTGCTGGCGCTAGGACTATTGCTTGAACCAACTGCAATTTTGTAATCCGGGCTAATCGCATCAGCTGCTGCTGCCACTTTTTCAATTACATTTTGAGGTAAAGCAACGTAACCTAGTTCTGGAGCTACTTTCTGTCCTTCAGTTAAGCCATACTCAATCATCGCTTCAACTGCTTTGGCTTTTGCTGCATCGGGGTATTTCTGATAAGCCAAAATCCAGCTGTAGCTAATGATGGGATAGGATGCATCACCTTGTGGATCTGGTTCAAAGGCACGCAGGTTTGTCGGCAAAGTAATCGCTTCTAAGGTTTTAGATGCTGATTCATCGTTAGGTGTCACAAATTTACCAGCCTTATTTTCCAAAGCTGCAAATTTGAGATTGTTTTGCTTGGCGTAACCGTACTCTATGTAGCCAATTGTACCTTGAGTTTGTTGAACTTGAGCTGTAACACCTTCGTTACCCTTTGCACCAACTCCCACAGGCCAACTGACTGTTTTGCCTTCACCAACTTTGCTTTTCCATTCTGGACTAATGGTACTCATATGTTTGGTAAAGACACCAGTGGTTCCACTACCATCTGAACGATACACAACTGTAATTGGTTGGTTAGGGAGGTTAACTCCAGGGTTAGCAGCAGCAATTTTTGGATCATTCCAAGTCTTAATTTTACCCAGCAATATATCGGTATACACTGCTCTTGGTAGCTGTAACTGCTCAACACCAGGCAGGTTATATGCCAGTACAATCGTACCAGCAGTCATTGGTAACAGTAATACACCTTTATCCTGTGGCACTTTTTGAATTTCGTCGTCCTTCATTGCCACATCGCTAGCACCAAAGTCCACAGTACCTTTGGTAAATTGCTCAACTCCAGCACCACTACCAACTGACTGATAGCTGACTTGGAGATTAGGATATTTCTTGTTCAAATTCTGAAACCAAGTTTGATACAGTGGCGCTGGGAAAGAGGCACCAGCTCCAGTTAATCGTACAGTTCCACCAAGATCCAGTTTTCCTGGGCTAGAGGCAGTAGCATCAGTAGCAGTATTAGGGGCTGCATCGTTAGTCGCAGTATTGTTTTCACCACCACAAGCTGCCAAGCTCATCGCTAAAACTAATACTGAAACTGTTTTTGATAAAAGAGACTGATTAATTACAGGTGTACGGAAAAGCATGGATGTGATTTTAGTGTTTTTTACAACTAATGCCTCTACAAAGTATATATTCGCTTGGTTAAGCTAAGGTTAAGCCCGGTCAAACAATCACATTTTTATCCTGTAATTTTTAGAAAGTTTACTTTCGTTTGCTAGTTAAAACTTGGCACATGTAATTTATTTAAATTGATCGCTAAATACTTGATCAGTACATTTGTATTTATAAAATTCAAATCAAGTTATTTCAAAAAATATTAAATATTGATTAAGTTATTTGAAATTGAAAAAGAAGAAGTAATAAAGTCTTCTAATAATTTAGTAAATTTGTATATTATTAAATGATGTTTTTGCATTAATATTCAGCAAATTTTACTAAAAAGCATGATTCAGATGAATCTAGAACAAAGCACCAGAAGCAAAAGCGATCACCTAGCTTAAATAGTCACTTATCAAATATCTTATATCTCAATTAATGAGTATAAATAGTATCTATCTACATTTATCCACGACAAAAAACAAGGAGTTTTATAAGTACAATTACGATAATAAGGCAATTATTTGCTACATACAAGCTATTATTTGAGACCAGCCGATAATTTAGAACATCGATTCAGTTCTTAACAACTTTGAGTGGGTAGGTAGTAATTATGGCAAAATCCCAAGCAGACTGTTAACTGTTAATTGCTTTACATCTATGCTGAAATTTGTATAATTCAGAGTAACTTTAAAATATGGCGATTTTTTTCAGTAAAAGGTAAAAATACAATATTTTATTTTAATTTTCTACTGTTACATGAGAATTGTTGGCACGAGTATTTTTAAATGTTAGCCGCATCCAATCAACTACTATGGTCTATGATTGGCTTACTGCTAACGATGGGTGGTACCTTCTTAGAAGCCCATATTACCACCTTACCTTTAAGTTGGAGTAAGCACGGAATTCATACTTTTTCTCTAGGCGTCACCTTTCAAATTGGCGGAGTACTCCTGGTTGGTTGTTTAGGAGGCAAAAACGCTGGTGCGCTTTCACAAATTGCTTATTTAGTTATGGGCTTAACTTTGTTACCTGTATTTGCTGACGGTGGTGGTATAGGGTATGTTAGATTATCTCAGTTTGGTTATTTATTAGGTTTTATTCCTGGAGCTTGGATTTGTGGCTTTTTTGCCTTTAAAGCCAGACCAAGATTAGAAACTTTGGCTTTTAGTTGCATTTGTGGCTTGTTAACTGTTCATATCTGCGGTATTGGTTATTTAATTCTTAGTTATTTTTTTCAGTGGCAAGGTACAGAAACTTTGTCACTAACACAAGCAATTCTTAAATATTCTTGGTTTGCACTTCCAGGACAAATAGTAGTCATCTGTGCCATTACACTCATAGCATATGTACTAAGGCAAATAATGTTCTATTAGCTATTCACTAGCCGCGCCTTTACTTGTATATCAGTGTTTGCTTTTAATTAAGAGTATCTGTATTAACGTGAGTTATTGACTATTGACTATAAACCATTGACTATTGACTATTGAACGGACACTTTGTAACCTGCGGGAACCCTTCTTGTGCAAGTGTCCCCCTTTTGACTAACTAGCTATGCATTTAAAAAATTCCCTCTTCTGGATCGCTGCCTTCACAGTTTTTTTATTAGATCAATTGACAAAATACTGGGTTGCACAAACCTTTAATTTGGGGCAAACATTGCCACTGTTACCTGGAATCTTTCATCTCACCTATGTTACCAATACTGGTGCAGCTTTTAGTTTACTCTCAGGAAAAGTAGAATGGTTGCGCTGGTTGTCTTTGGCAGTAAGTTTAGCATTGATAGCTTTAGCCTGGTTTGGCCCAATTTTACATCGTTGGGATCAGTTGGGCTATGGATTTATTTTAGGTGGTGCGATGGGTAATGGAATAGATCGCTTTGTGTTAGGCTATGTTATTGATTTTCTTGATTTTCGACTGATTAACTTTCCTGTATTTAATCTTGCAGATGTGTTTATTAACGTTGGTATTGCTTGTTTGCTAATTGCTACCTTTAAAAAAACACCAACTTCAAATCGCAGATCACGGTAAAATGCTGATCGCCTAATATAAAAAAACAGGAGCCAGCTCACATCTGTCTCCTGTTTTTTGGCTAAAAATCTTCCTGTGATTTTTTCAACTCATCAACAAAATGCTGTTAACTAGTCTTAGATTGTATCTTAACTAGCCTAAAGCCATAATTTGGTTAGTTGCCAGTATTAGGAACTGTTTCTACACCGCCAGGAACACTGGAGGGAGAAGTATTGGTTGGATCACCCATGCTGCCGGGGGTAGTTGTGCTTCCTGGTTCAGTTGTGCTGCCAGGAGCGGGAGTGATTTTAATTGTGTTGCCGGAGTCAGGACTTTGAGTTGCGTCCGGGGCTGGTACTGTTTGAGGAGCGGGAGTGATGTTGCTTGGGCTGCTGCCAGGTGCTGGTTCAATTGTGCTGCCAGGTGCTGGTTCAATTGTGCTGCCAGGTGCTGGTTCAATTGTGCTGCCAGGTGCTGGTTCAATTGTGCTGCCAGGTGCTGGTTCAGTTGTATTGTCAGGAGTAGTAGTGCTTCCTGGAGTCTCGGTGGTACCCTCTGGAGCCGGTGATGCTTCAGGAGCTATTGTACCCTCTGGAGAAGGTGAAGCCTCAGGAGATGCCTCAGGAGTTGTTGTTGGAGTTGCTTCAGGAGTTGTTGTGGTTCCTTGAGCGCTGCCGCCACACCGTGAATTAAGTGGGAAACGCTTACACAATATTTCCTGTGCCTCTGGAGAAAGCTTGATTTCTGCGGCAGACTCACCCGCTTCTAGCTCTTGAACTTCTTTTGGAGTTGGATTTCTTGGATCTCCTGGCTGTGGAGTTCTTGATTGGGAGCTTTGAGCAAGAACTAGGCTGCTAGTTAATGCCAAAACCATACCTGTACCAATCAGGGTTATAAATTTCCCCTTCATATAACTTAACCTCAACACCTAAATACAAAGAAGTACTCGCCCCATTAAATCAAACAATGGGATCAAGAAAATCTTCCTAAAAGAAGATGTATTTTTTTCTTGTAGGGTGTAGTGGGTGTTGTTGTTGTAAAAATTAAATCATTCGTTGATTTGTTTATAGTTATAGAAGAATAATACAGAAAAAGCAATTATTACTGTTTAACAAGTAAATACGGTATATAACTACAGATATTAGAATAGCAGGAATGAAATATTGGACTGCAAACAGAAGTTACAAAATTAACAAAACGAGTCATATTACTATATATTATCTTGATGTCATCGAGAATTGGGAACGAAACCGTACAGCCAACGTCTATGCGGCTCTATGGGTACAATGGTGAAGTACAAACATAGAGATTGCGTTTTGCCCCGATTTTCCACTCTTTAAGCGTGGTTCGTTTAGCCGATGAGTTCTCCCCCACCTCCCCACAAGCCACAAACACTGCTTGGTCAGATAACACAAGCCGTACAAACAATTCAAGCTAGGGTAGATTTTTCTAAACTGGCGCTTAAGCCTAATGCCAGAGTACCAGAACTTTGGGTGCAGGACGCGGGGACGGACAAAGCGGAAGTATATCCGCTATTGGGCGATCGCTATGTACTTGGTCGCAGTTCCAAATCCTGCGATATTGTTGTGCGCAACCCAGTTGTCAGTCAAATCCACTTGTCACTATCGCGGGATTCTACTCAAAGAAAACCAGTTTTCGTCATTAAAGATGAAAACTCAACGAATGGTATTTATCGTGGCAAGCGCCGAGTTACTTCCTTAGAGTTGCGTCATGGCGATATCCTAACGTTAGGGCCACCAGAGCTTGCGGCTTCAGTACGTCTGCAATATGTCGATCCGCCTCCAGTGTATGTCAAAGCGGCAACTTGGGGAGCTTATGGTGTTGGTGGTGTCAGTGCCTTAATGGCATTAATCATTGGCGTAGAATGGTTAAAATTCTCTGTTAGACCATTACCAATCGCCACTCGCGCTCCAGTTATTGTATATGCCCGTGATGGAGAAACACCGCTACGCGAACCTCGGACAACTGCCCATATAGACATGAAGCGGTTGGAGGACTTTGGCCCTTATTTACCCTCGGCTGTAGTTGCTTCAGAGGACAGTCGCTATTACTGGCACTTTGGAGTCGATCCCTATGGAATTTTACGAGCCATATTTATAAATACCAAAAGTGGGGATGTTCAGCAAGGAGCTAGTACAGTTACTCAGCAAGTTGCCCGTAGCTTGTTCCGCGAATATGTGGGCAGACAGGATTCTTTGGGGCGCAAATTAAGAGAAGCAATTGTTTCTTTTAAATTGGAAACTTTTTACAGCAAAGATTACATATTGTTGACTTACTTAAATCGGGTGTTTCTAGGAGCGGATACTTCCGGCTTTGAGGATGCTGCTAGATATTACTTTGATAAGTCAGCAAAAGAGTTAACTTTGGCAGAGTCAGCAACATTAGTAGGAATTTTACCAGGGCCTAATAGCTTCAATTTTTGTGGGGATAACGAAAGTAGAAGACGGGTTGTAGAATACCGCAATCGAGTGCTGCGGCGAATGCTGAACGCAGGCAAAATCAAACAAGATGAGTATAACCGAGCTAGGCGATCGCCTGTGGAGATTAGCCCCAAGGTTTGCGAAACTCAAGCCAAAACGATTGCTCCATATTTTTACAGCTACGTCTTTCAAGAACTCGAATCCATCTTGGGAAAAGACATAGCGGGTGAAGGCAATTTTATTATTGAAACTCAGCTAGATCCCGCAATTCAGTCACAGGCAGAAACAGCGTTGCGCAATCATGTTAATGACGCTGGCAGAAGTTTTAACTTTTCTCAAGGGGCGATCGTTACCCTTGATTCCAGCACTGGTGCCGTCTTAGCAATGGCAGGGGGTACCGACTACGCCAAAAGTCAATTCAACCGCGCTTTCCAAGCTCAAAGGCAACCGGGTTCCACATTTAAAGTTTTTGCTTATACCGCCGCTATAGAACAGGGGATTTCACCAAGTACAAGTTATTCATGTAGTCCTTTAACTTGGCAAGGTTTTACCTACAAACCCTGTCGAGCAGGTGCTGATGTTAGTTTAGATGTTGCCACAGGGCTTGCCCAATCAGAAAATCCCATTGCCTTAAGAATCGCAAGGCAGGTAGGGTTAAATAAAGTCGTGAGTATGGCACAAAGGTTAGGAGTTAAATCACAATTAGATCCAGTACCAGGATTAGTATTGGGACAAAGTGTGGTCAATGTTTTGGAAATGACTGGTGCTTTTGGTGCAATTAGTAATCGCGGTGTCTGGAATCGTCCTCATGCAATTAGCCGCATTCTAGACAGTAGTGATTGCAAGGATCGCAATGATCTAAAAACTTGCCGCGTTATCTACTCATTTGATCAAGATGCCGATGCGAATAGACGGGTACTGAAAACTGAGATCGCCGACACTATGACTAGTTTGCTACGTGGGGTAGTTACAAACGGTACTGGTACTCGTGCTGCTATCGGCGATTTTGCTGTATCTGGGAAAACAGGTACAACTGATAAAAACGTTGACTTATGGTTTATTGGTTATATTCCCAGCCGCCGCATAGCGACAGGTGTTTGGCTGGGTAACGATAACAACTCTCCCACAACTGGTAGTAGCGCTCAAGCAGCTCAGTTGTGGGGAAATTATATGCGTAGAGTAGTTCGCTAGAAAATTAGGTTACAGGTGATAGGTTACAGGTAACAGGTGATTGGGATTGGGTATCGGGCATCGGGAAAAAGAGGATAAGGTTACACGGGTACACAGAGAATCGTATTTGACGTTCTTGCTCCTTGTCTCCCCTTCTCCTTGTCCTCTTCCTATTCCCTGTCCCCTTACTTATAACCCCGCCAAGGATTAACTTGCAGTTTGCCAGTTGGCTGGAAAACTACTTCAAAGTGAGCCAGGGGTTCTTTGGTGTTAGGTGCTGCAACAGTTGAGCCATAAATACTATGGAACATTCGCGGCAAAGGTGTTTCTCGAAAATAGTCAAATGCAACTTGGTTTAGTGGTTCATAATCGGCAATAATGCCATCTTTGTTAACTGCGACGCGATATTTCAAGTCGCGTGTATAGCTAGGAGTGCCTTGCCAATTTTGGCGAACAACACTATAAAGCTTTTGATTTAATTCTTTGATTTTATTAGAGTTAGTAATTTTTTGCCCGGTAACATCGGGCGTTTTAGTGTATCCACGCCAAGGACTAATTTGAAGTATACCTTCGTTAGTAAAGACTACTTTAAATTGAGCGATCGCTTCTTTTGTAAGAGAAGTACGATTTGCAGGATTGGAGAGCAAATCAGGTAAGGGAGTTTGATTAACTACCTGATTGGATTCGGAATCAACAGCTTTATAACCAACAATCGCACCATCAGCTGCCACACCTACACGAAAAACTGCGTTCTGTTGTAATGCTTTGCGATTTTTCCAAGTCGGATTAATTTGGTTATAAATTTGACGATTTAATGCACGTAGTTGGGATGCATCCGTAATTTCTGGGACTGTGTTTAAAAGTGCTTCTAAATTTGGAACAGTAGGAGATGGAGTAGGTGTAAGATTTTTAGCTGTTGCAGAAATTGGTGTAGGAGTTGATGTTGAATTGGCAGCGACTTGTTGATTAGTGAGCGGTAAAGGAGTGCTAGGAACTGGTTCAGAAGTATTGGCGTTAGGACTAGTTGAACTAGATTGCTCCTGGGTTTCTGGTTGTGGTGGACGCATTTGCGGAGGTGGGATCATGCCGAAAGCGATCGCTGCTGCGGCTAAACTAGTTGCCCCCACACTAGCTGGCAGTGTTTGTTTGAACAAAGCTTGAGTGTTGCCGCCATACCGTTTCGGAACTGGTTGTAATTCTAGTGATAGCTCTGGTAAAGTTTGACTGTCAGCAAAAAATTGGTCAACAGCTTCTACTAAATCAAATAACTGCACTGTATTCAAATCCATTTGAATAGGCTGTTTACCGTTATGGGAGCTAACCTCTAAATCTTGACCAGGAATTTCTGAGTGTACAATTAGCCTATGGCAATTGACATCTATTTTTTGCAATTGCACCAACTCTGACTCAAAGTTATGAGCTTGTGGATGGTTAACATTACTCAAAAATTCTTGAGCATAGGCACTAACTGTCCTCGTCAAACTTTCAAAAAATTCCCGTCCTCCAGATAAAGGCTGACGATAACCAGATAAGTAGCATTCTGCATTCACTAATATTGAAAGTGCAGGGCGCAGTTCTTGATATTGTGCAGCTTGGGCAGCATCACTGAGACCTTCTAAAACTAACGTGCAATTGGGTAGGCTGTACTTACGTTGAATATTCATTCTACTTCACCGTCAAAAAGGCTAATCCAGAACCGCTGCATTCCAGCCGTACCGGTACAAAATAGTAATTTAGCTAATAAATCTATAGCCAATTCATCTAATTTTTCATCTGAATTTAAAGCCAGTACACCAGAACGTCGCGGGTTCATTCGGCTTTTAAAATGCGCTCTAAACCGCTCTAAGTAATTAGATAAACGCAAATTTTGTTCGAGAGGAATCTGTTTCTCATTTAACTGTTGATATATCATCAGCATCTGGCGAATCACAACTGTTAACCGCCGCGCTAAATAGCAAGTAATTACTACTAAGGCTTTTGCCTCCATAATGCTTAAAGAACGACGGATATGTGCTCGTCTCAAAGGGTTAGAGCTACGCATTCGCCATAAATTCACCCGATCTTTAATGATTCCTTTTAAATCCAATTCTTCGGCAAATGCCAGAATAGCCTCAGAACCGCCAAGTTCTAGAGCTTCAATTGCCAGTAAAATCAGGTCAATTTGCACCCGCGTTTTTCTGGGACATCCCTGTCCTTCAATAGCAGGATCAGGTAACGAATCTAAAATCATTGGCGGCGATTGGGGAGTTTGACTATTAAAAGGCGTTACACTAGCGGAGACATTCATTATAAATACCTTGTGCGGCTGCGACAGAGTCGGTAAAACTAATTTAAGATAGATAGCTTAAGCGGGAAATATTTACTTGTGGCAGTGTAATAACTGCCCGACTATGATACATACATTAGTTACTCTTTCTATTCAAATATTTCCGCATATACAGCTTAAAGTTTTCAAAGCATAAATTTTATTTTCTATTGTTTATTGTTGTTACTATCATTTCATCCTTAGCTTGGTGTAGATTCAGATAATCGTCAATGGATAGCAACAGAGTGCTAATTCCATGCGTATGACATTATAGTGTACGATTTGTCAGGTATCTGCCCGCAACCACCCGATAGATTCCTATCGGCAGATGGGAGCAAGGATGTACTGCTGTACCTTCATCAAAGCTATCTTTAATCTATGGATCTAAAGTCTCTGATTCGTGATATTCCAGATTTTCCTAAACCCGGAATTTTATTTCGGGATATCACTACACTTTTGCGTAATCCAGAAGGTTTGCGCCATACTATTGACTTATTCACACAAAAGATTCTCGATGCCGGACTGAAGGCAGATTACGTAGTGGGAATGGAGTCACGAGGCTTTATGTTTGGCACGCCTCTGGCTTATAACATTGGAGCAGGTTTTATCCCTGTTCGTAAACCAGGTAAGCTACCAGCAGCAGTGCATTCTATTGAGTATGAACTGGAGTATGGTACAGATTGCTTGGAAGTGCATCAAGATGCTTTGCAACCAGAGTGCCGAGTTTTGATTGTAGACGATCTCATTGCTACAGGTGGGACTGCAACAGCAACAGCACAGCTAGTACAGAAAATTGGCTGCGAACTGGTGGGGTTTGGGTTTATCATCGAGCTACGGGATCTACAAGGGCGTAAAAATCTGCCGGATGTGCCGATTGTCACCCTGGTTGAATATTAGTCACTAGTCATTGGTCATTAGTCCTTGGCTAATGACTATGGATAAAGGACAAAGGACAAATCACAAATGACTACTACGAGAATTTCCTTGGAGGCAAGTCGGGATTGGCTGGTAAGGCTAGTGACGAGCGAGACTTTTCTTTATGTGATTAAGCGAGTCTTGCAAGCTTTGTTGACTTTGTTATTGGCGTCGGCGTTGTCATTTTTTATCATTCAACTGGCTCCTGGTGATTATGTAGATACGCTACGGCAAAACCCGAAAATTTCTCCAGAACGCATTGAGGAAATCAAGCAACAATTTGGACTGGATAAATCTTGGCCGGAACAGTATTTTCTTTGGCTTTGGCGAGTAGTAACTCAAGGAGATTTTGGCACAAGTTTTGTTTACCAGCGCTCCGTAGCCTCACTGATTTGGGAACGGGTACCTGCGACTTTGTTATTGGCGATCGCATCTTTGATTATTACTTGGGCGATCGCTATTCCTTTGGGCATTGTTGCTGCCGTCAAACAAAATCGTCTTACCGATAGGGTTTTACAAGTGGTTAGCTATGCCGGACAAGGATTTCCCAGTTTCATCACTGCCCTATTACTGTTAATCTTTGCCCAAATGACTGCTCCAGTCTTCCCTGTCGGTGGCATGACTAGTATCAATCATGGTGACCTGACATGGTTTGGTAAAATTCTCGATATCGGTTGGCATATGATTTTACCTACCATTGCTTTGAGTATCACCAGTTTTGCTGGTTTACAGCGCATTACTCGTGGTGAGCTACTCGATGTGCTGCGCCAAGATTACATTCAAACAGCCCGTGCTAAGGGACTGCCAGAAAATCGAGTTATTTATGTTCATGCTCTGCGCAACGCCATCAACCCCTTGATTACTTTATTAGGTTTTGAATTGGCAGGTTTACTAAGCGGTGCATTCATTGCCGAATTTTTCTTCAACTGGCCTGGTTTAGGAAGGTTAACACTACAGGCAGTACAAGCTCAAGATTTATATTTACTGATGGCAAGTTTGATTATGGGTGCAGTCTTGCTGATAGTGGGCAATTTAATAGCAGATTTACTGCTAAAGATTGCCGATCCTCGCATCCGCTTGGAAAATCTCAATTAGTTATTTGTTAGTAGTATTAGTCATTGGTCATTAGTTATTTGTTAGAGACGCGATTAATTGCATCTGTACATTAGCAGAAAACGTCTAGACTTTTGACTATGGACTATTGACTGTTGAATATGTTTTCAGAAGTTTATTATCTCATACGGTCAAAAACTGACGGTAGCTATCTTGCTGCTCGACCAAATTCGGAAAAACTGGGTTATTTATTGTTGTTTCGCGAACATTTTGATGCTTTGAGCTATCTTAATACCCATGCCACAGAAGTAGCAAATCGCTTTGCAATAGAATCTATTTCCGGCTCGCAAATAGGAAATTTGCTGAAACGTTGGGGTTTTATCGGTGTGGGTGTTGTTTGCGATCCTTTATTGCCAAAAATTGAATTTTTACAGAAAAGTTAGGTTGGGGATCGGGAAAAGGACAGGGCGACGTGGGGAAATGGAGACGCGGGGAATCGTGAATCACATTCTTGCCCCTTGTCTCCCCCTCTCCCCTCCTCTTCCTAGCCCCTAGCCCCTAACTTAAACTTACACTACCGCTTTTTCCAACATCAGCTTGGTGCGCTTCATTGGTTCTGGCACAGGAATAGGATAGTCTCCTGTGAAGCAAGCAGAGCAAAAGCTTTGTGGATCTTCTCGTGTTGCTGCGAGCATTCCCTGCCAGCTTAAATAGGCAAGACTGTCTACCTCTAGTTGCTTGGTGATTTCTTCTACTGATTTAGTGGCAGCGATCAGTTGATCCTGGGTATCAGTATCAATGCCATAGAAGCAGGGATGAGTTACTGGCGGTGAGGAAATTCGCATATGTACCTCTACCGCGCCGGCTTCACGCAAGGTTTTAACCAATTTTCGGCTAGTTGTCCCGCGAACAATTGAGTCATCTACAATTACAACTCGTTTGCCGTATAACACGTCTTTGAGCGGGTTTAATTTCATGCGAATACCCGACTCCCGCATGGATTGGGTAGGCTGAATAAAAGTGCGCCCGACGTAGCGATTTTTGATCAGTCCTTCTGCATAAGGGATACCGGAAGCTTGAGAAAATCCAATAGCTGCTGGCACACCAGAATCAGGAACACCAATGACAATATCGGCTTCTGTGGGTGATTCTTCTGCTAGGTGCCGCCCCAATCGCATCCGGTAGCTGTATAAACTTTCTCCCCGCATAACGCTATCTGGGCGGGCAAAGTAAATCATCTCAAAGATACACAGCTTGCGTTGTGGCTGTTGGTACCAGTGATAGGAAGTTAAACCCTCTTCTGTAATCCAAACTAACTCACCTGGTTGTACATCTCGCAGAAATTCGGCACCGATGATATCTAAAGCACAGGTTTCAGAAGCGAGGACGTAACGCACTGGATTGCTTTCCAAAGTACCTATGACGAGGGGACGAATACCATTGGAATCGCGAACACCCATGACACCAGTGGGCGTGCCAATGACTAAACTAAAGGCTCCCTGACAGCGACCAAAAGCTTCAATGCAACCTTCTAACCAATCTCTACCTGCGTTGACTTCTTCGGCGATCGCAAAAGCAATCATCTCGGAATCAGTTGTAGTGACTAAGTTGCAGTTTTTTTGCAGCAACTCTTCCCGTAATTGTGCGACATTGACTAAATTCCCATTATGTGCTAGAGCTAATTTTCCTAAACGAGTGTCAACTACGGCTGGTTGAGCATTAACTTTGCGGCTAGAACCTGTGGTTGAATAACGAGTGTGACCAACAGCGATACTGCCAGGTAACTCATTCAAATTCGTTTCATTAAAGACTTGGGACACCAAACCCATATCTTTGTGGAGGTGTACTTGCTCACCTTCAAATGTGGCAATGCCAGCCGATTCTTGCCCCCGGTGTTGGAGAGCATACAATCCAAAGTAGGTGAGTTTGGCAACGTCTTCCCCTGGTGCATAAATGCCAAATACACCACAAGCTTCTTCTGGCTTGTCTGTTCGAGTTTCTAAATCGTTCATTAAGTTATTCTGTCGGGGGTAGTCATCCGAAGTGACGCTATGCTTGGGAATCATGCTCGCTTTGCTCCTGGTCGGGGGTGTCAAGTCACTAGGATTATGTAAAGGGATAGTTGTGTGATGATTAATAAAAAATTAACCATCCATTAAAACAGTACCTTAATTACGCTTGCGGTAGCCAGTACAAATGATGAGTTATTAGTTAAAACCCTTACTTTCTACTTTTTAGTTTCAACTCTGTAAGTAATAGAGTTAAGGAGTAGCACTAGACATGGCTAAACGTTTTTCAATCGCATTGAAGTAGCGATCGCTCATCACCTCAATCCTAACGTTTATTAAAGTTTGCTTATCAGAGGTTAAAACCCGTAAACCCATTTCGGAATTCCCAACTTTACCCAACTTTTGCCATTCTTGGCAGAGATTTTCTTGTAAGTAAGATTCCCAAATATCTTGTTGTTTTGGCGTTACGGAAACTACTATTCGCGCACCACCTTCGCCGAACAACACTTCATCTAGTCGTCGGGAATTATTTTCAGCTAAATCCAAGTTCACTACTGCACCAAGTTTGCCAGTTATACAACTTTCAGCAATAGCAGTAATCAAACCACCCTCAGCACAATCATGAGCTGAACGTATCCACCCTTGACGAATTCCCTCACGACAAACTTTTTGCACTCGCCGTTCCAAATCAAAATCTACCCGTGGTGGTTGTCCAGCAATAGTATTGTGGATGGTCGCTAAATATTCTGAACCACCTAAAGTGGAATAAGAAGATAATCCACCCAATAAATAAATTACATCGCCCTCAGCTTGCCAAGCTTGACCACAAATTTTGCTTAAATCGGGTATCAAGCCCACCATTCCGACAACAGGAGTTGGATAAATAGGTTGGGGTAGCCCCTGAGAATCAAGGGTTTCGTTATATAGAGAAACATTACCACCTGTAACTGGGGTTGCCATTTCTCGACAACCTTCCGCCAATCCGCGACAAGCTTCAGCTAATTGCCAGTAACCAATTGGTTTCTCTGGGCTACCAAAATTAAGGTTATCAGTGACTGCCAATGGTTCCGCACCGACACAACTAAGATTGCGTGCTGCTTCTGCTACTACTGCTTTTGCCCCCTCATAAGGGTCAAGATAAACGTAGCGAGGATTGCAGTCTACAGTTGCTGCTACACCTGAGTTGAAATTTTGGATTTTGGATTTTGGATTTTGGATTAAGGTTTCTCCTCTCCCCTTTTCCCTCTCTCCCCCTCTCCCACTCTCTTCTTCCAGGGGACGCAACCTAATCACAGCAGCATCACCACCGCCAGGTAACATTATGGTGTTGTTCTGTACTTGATGGTCGTACTGGCGATAAACCCAACGCTTAGAGGCGATCGTAGGAGTATCTAGCAAAGTTAGTAGGATATCATTCCAATTGTGCTGGCGTCCCTGAATATTAATCCCAGTCATTGTACAGGCAGGGAGGGAATCAGGTGTCCATTCCCAAGCTTTACGCACATACTCCGGTGGTTCTGCCAAAACTTCTCGCTCATACAAAGGGGTATTTTCTGCCAAAGCTGTAGCAGGGATTTCTGCTGCAACTTTACCCCGAAATAGAATCCGCACTACTGGTTCGGCAATTATAGTACCAGCAACAACCGCGTGTAGTCCCCAACGGTGAAATATATCAATTAATTCTTGTTCGCGCCCCTTTTGGGCAACAAACAGCATTCTTTCTTGAGACTCAGAAAGCAAGTATTCATAGGGAACCATCCCCAATTCTCTGACAGGAACTTTATCTAAATCGAATTCAATTCCCACGCCACCTTTGGCTGCCATTTCTGAGGTAGAACAGGTAATGCCAGCTGCACCCATATCCTGCGCAGCAACAACTACACCTGTTTTAAAAGCTTCCAAGCAAGCTTCAATTAGTGACTTTTCTAAAAAGGGATCGCCTACTTGTACTGCCGGGCGATCGTCTAATGATGCATAACTGAGTTCGGCACTGGCAAAGCTTGCGCCTCCCATGCCATCGCGCCCAGTGGTGGAACCGACATACAGCACAGGATTTCCAATCCCAGCAGCCCCAGATTTAACGATTTCCGGCGTTTCCATCAATCCTAATGCCATAACATTCACCAAAGGATTGCCGGAATAAGCACGGTCAAAGTATACTTCACCGCCAACGGTAGGCACACCAACACAGTTACCATAGTGGCTTATACCTGCTACCACACCGTTAAAAAGCCTTTGGGTTTTTGCATCTTCTAGAGAACCGAAGCGCAGGGAATTTAAAATGGCAATGGGACGCGCCCCCATTGTGAAGATATCGCGAAGAATGCCTCCCACGCCTGTCGCAGCTCCTTGGAAAGGTTCTACAGCAGAAGGGTGATTGTGAGATTCTATTTTAAACGCGAGCCGCAATCCGTTACCTAAGTCTACAACACCAGCATTTTCACCAGGGCCAACAAGAATGCGATCGCCTGTAGTAGGAAATTGTTTTAGTAAAGGTCGAGAATTTTTGTAACAGCAATGTTCTGACCACATTACTCCAAACATCCCCAATTCAGCTTTGTTTGGATGACGTCCTAACCGCCGCACAATTTCTTGATATTCTTCAGGTTTAATACCTTCAGATGCGATTTCTTCGGGAGAAAAGGGAACTTCGGAGGTGGTGGTCATATTTCAGTAATGCACCAAGGGGACAAAGGTCTATTGTATCGATTTCTGAACCATTACCGTAAAGTACTTAAATCTTGGTTTAACTATCTAATTCAGCAGTAATTCTGTGTGCATTTTTGCATTTTTATAAAATAAAGTCATACATTTAGGTATTTTCACGATTACTAGAGAAATAGTTATTTTGTATATTTAGTCAACTAAGTATAGCTGATAAATATATGTAAGTATAAATGCGAAAAACTCTACTTTCTTCTTGATTTGGCAAATTTACACTTGCTGAAATCTCAATTTGGCAAATCTATTGATGATGTTTGCATTTACAGTTGTGAGTGAAGTTATCGCGATTGCAACTATTAGTTATGATTAGGTTTACTACCAGTGTATTTAGGGTATTTAGGACTGAAATAAAAATGTTTCTAATAAAAAATTACTTTTACCAATAGTATAAACGCGATTGCAGCATTTTTCAAAACAATCGGCAGATGAGTGCTGCGTCTTTGCGATCCCAAGCCTCTTCTATGCTATCAATCAAAGCCTGTTTAGTCATAAAAATATTTTGCAATGTCTGCTACTCACTCAATCAAGAAAGTTTTTGGGATCGACAAGCTATTTGGCTGTAGATATCAAGTCTGAATAGCAGACGTGTAAAATACGCTTAAAATGATGTTGTGATAAAAATCACAATTATATATGATTGAGATCCTATCCCAATAATCGGCAAATAGAGATAATAACGGATAACTGAACTCTAGCCGAGTCAATAATAGGGAACACACTGATTGCCGATAGCCTTCTTGAGAATGCTGTTGGCATTTTTGTTGTCTACATAATCTGCGGCGTTGTTGATTTGCGGTGTGAATTTTGGATGCCCAGATGCGATAGATTACCTCTATCTGAGGGTTTTGGCTGCATGCAAAATTATTTTCATACATCAAGCAAAGCCTGATTTGCTGAGTTTGCATACCAAGCGCAAATGCCCGTTGCTTTACCCTAACAACTAGTGTATGAGGGGATTTTAACAGTTGTTTCTCTAAGACCAAGAAATATGTAACTGCTTCTAGAAACCACAAAATTTCCCCACATCTGGTTAGTAACTTGACAAAAATTTTGCCAGAGCCACTACAAGTGTGGGGAGATATGATGGTATTAAGAAATATGATAAATTTCAGGTGCTAGTACTTTGCACTGAATTTTAGAGTCGCAGAAGTCCACGCAAAGATAGCGTCAGAACTTACTTTGGATTAAGACATTGCTTGGATGATGTAATCAAAGTAAGGAGCTGCTTCGATGGCGTCTTCAGCATTGAGTAGATCCAGGGAGGCTTTCTTCAAACAGTTAATGGCTTCAACCATTCCAGGTACGGGAACGCCCAAAGAATTGTACATTTCCCGAACACCTACCAAACCAATTTTTTCAATTGGTTCTTTATCACCAGCAAGCACGCCATAGGTAATTAGGCGCAGGTACCAGCCAAAATCGCGGATACATAGAGCACGCTGGCGCTCACCGTATGCATTGCCTCCTGGCGCAATAAAGTCGGGGCGCTTCTGCCAAAGCTGTTTAGTAGCTTCCTGCACTATTTTTTTTTCGTTTTCAGCCAGGGTGTTGGCAATACGTACCCGCTGTTCGCCTGTTTGCAAAAAGTCTTTAATACTTTTGAGTTCACCACTGCTGGGATAACGCAGTTCGTCGTCGGCTTTGAGAATAACTTGGCTTACTACAGTCATGATTATTTAAATCACGAGATTTATTATTTGCTAGTTTAACGAGTCTTGTGGACACAAGGGAAGAGGATGGGGGGATTGAGGGAGTGGGGAAGGAAAGACAAGTGGACAAGCACAGGAGTAACAGGGGAGTAATAAACCAACCACTAAACTACTAACTACTAACCACTAACTAATAACCAATGAAAGACACACTTTGGAAACAAGGCGAATTAATAGAAGTTAACATTACTGATTTAAGTGATACAGGCGATGGTGTAGGACGATCGCACGAGCGAGTAGTATTCGTGCCGGATACTGTGCCTGGCGATCGCGCTATTGTCCGCCTAGTACACGTCAAAGCCAAATTTGCCCACGGTAAGCTTAAACAATTGTTAAAATCTTCTCCTCACCGCATTCGCTCAAGTTGTATTGTGGCCGATAAGTGCGGTGGATGCCAGTGGCAGCATATAGATTATGAATATCAGCTAGTAGCTAAACGCAATCAAGTTATTCAAGCATTAGAACGTATTGGCGGTTTTGCACAACCACCAGTAAATCCGGTTTTAGCTCCTTTAAGTGCTTTGGGTTACCGTAATAAAGCTACCTATCCTATTGGTTTATCAGCAACTGGAAATGTTCAAGCTGGTTACTACCAAAAAGGTAGTCATCAATTAATTAATTTAAATCAATGCCCTGTCCAAGATACGCGATTAAATCCTTTGTTGACTCAAGTCAAACAAGATATTCAAAAGCGGGGTTGGCAAATTTATGATGAACATCGTCACACGGGGGTAGTACGCCATATTGGATTACGTATCGGTCGCCGCACTGGAGAAATTCTGCTAACTTTAGTGGTGAAAGATTGGGATTTACCAGGGATTAAAGATCAAGCACAAGAGTGGCTTAGGCGTTATCCGGATTTAGTGGGAGTTTGTTTAAACCGGAACTCTCAACGCACAAATTCCATCTTTGGATCTGAAACTCGGTGTGTTGCTGGAATCCCTTACCTGCGAGAAAAATTTGCTGGGCTAGAATTTCAAGTACGACCAGACACATTTTTTCAAGTCTATACAGAGACTGCGGAGGCATTGTTACAGGTCATTCAATCACAGTTGAATCTGCAAGGAAATGAAGTGTTACTGGATGCCTACTGTGGCATTGGCACATTAACTTTGCCTTTGGCAAAACAAGTACATCAGGCGATCGGTTTAGAAATACAACCAGAGGCAGTGGAACAGGCGATTTTAAATGCACAATCTAATCAAATAAATAATGTATCTTTTCTTACGGGCGCAGTAGAAAAAATACTGCCGCAATTGGAAGTAAAACCGGATATTGTTTTGCTAGATCCACCACGTAAAGGATGCGATCGCCAAGTGATAGAAACTTTGTTGTCCAATCAACCCCAACGAATTGTTTATGTCAGTTGCAAAGCCACAACCCTTGCCCGTGACCTCAAATTACTTTGTGA
Organism: Chlorogloeopsis sp. ULAP02; assembly: GCF_038404745.2. Classification (NCBI taxonomy): domain Bacteria; kingdom Bacillati; phylum Cyanobacteriota; class Cyanophyceae; order Nostocales; family Chlorogloeopsidaceae; genus Chlorogloeopsis; species Chlorogloeopsis sp. ULAP02. Next base: position 62,370 of record NZ_JAYKTT020000084.1, read on the forward strand.
ACATGGAGTCTATACCATTAAACTTGTCCAGCCAGCTGATTTCTTTCCTCAAACAGCTCATGTGGAAGCGGCAGCATTTCTTGTGTTATCACAATAGATAAAGGTACTGATACCTTTACAAAAACTCAAAATTTAAATTTGTAGTCTAGTGCATAGCAACAATGCTAAACTAGAGTTAAGGTAAGAATATAATCCTTCTGTTCATAATAAATAGAAGTAGTATGAGCTACTCTAAGACATACAATTAGGTTGTCTAAAATATAAGTCGGTAGTTAAAAGAGTAAGTTAACACTCTTTTGTTCATGGATACAAAGCATTTTTTGATTTGCTGACTGCAATAGCAGATTTATTTAGGCCGTTTTATATGAGAACAACCCAGTGTCAAAAAGAGAGCTTATGCTCCCTGGCATTTTCAAAATTTAGTTTTAAAGACTTAAGTTTGAAGGCAACATGACCACCTCAAAATTTAATCAGGGTGCCTGTGACACCAAACTGATGTCTAGCTAACTCTGAAGCTGCGGGGTTTCTCTTGTGATTACCATTTCACTTCGTCCACTCGGACGTAATTGGGGTACAATTAGCTTTGCCTCAACGCTATATCTTTGTCCAATACTAGATTTACTCTTGGCAGAAATTCCAGTCAAAATGCAAGCTGAATTGCGGCTAGGACTCCAGGAAGCCTTAGTTAACGCAGCCAAACATGGCAATAACCTTGATCCAAGTAAAAAGGTTGTAGTACGTTTTTCGTTAATAGATAATCAGTATTGGTGGGTGATCTCGGATCAAGGCAAGGGTTTCACTCCGCTATGCAATTGCGATACAGACCCATCACGATTTTTGCCATCAGATGAGGCAGAGAGTGGTCGTGGTTTATCAATTTTACATCAGATTTTTGACCAAGTAGAGTGGAACAAAAGGGGTACAGAGTTAAGACTTTGCAAATTATTAGATCAGAATCGACTCAGGATACCGCTGTTGCGAAATTAGGATAGTGGTTAGAGATTGTAGAGGCGGGTTTTGCTGATAATCTTGCCGTTTAAACTGATAATTTATCTTCTAAACCCGCCTTTATAGTAGTTAGTAGTGAACGACTAGCCACTAACCATTTTTTTGTCTCCGTGAGTTGGGCAGGGTGGTGCAGTAATAGAGCGATCTAACCATCCCGTTGCCACTTCTAATCTTGCCAGAGCTTCTTGTTGTTGATCCTTGAGAAGGAAGACAAGAGCTGCCGCTAGTTGTTCGCTAGCGCGAGCTTTACGATTAGACTTGAGGCGGTGCCAATCATTAGGGGAAATGCTCAGTTTCTCCATCAACGCTTGGGCAAGCTCCAAGGTAGTGTGATCATTCAGTTGACTGTTTTGAGGCTGCTGTGTAAATTGAGACATACACTTTTAGCAAAGTCGCATTTATCTTTACTGTACTACTTTAATGAAGCAGCCTCCAAAATCAAGAGAACCATCAGAAGAGAAAAATCCAGAACTAGATTTTGAACAAGAACTGTTGGAAGTAGGGCGATCGCTTGGGGCATTAAAACAGCGTTATCGACAGGTAAAACGCGATAGTCGTCAACAAAAACAATTGCAACAACAGTTTGAGCAGCTCAATCAAACTAAAAATCTGACGCCAGAAATGAGAGCCGAGTTACGGCAAATTCAACAGCAATTGGAAGTGCTAGAAGTGTGCTTAGAAAGCCAGCTGTTTTCTTGGCACGGATTGAAAGATCCTTTTTGGCAAGCCGTCCGCTTCGGTGGATTGGGCGTTATCATAGGCTGGATATTAAAGTCTTGTGCTGGATAATATGGTAGCTCGAAGGATTGCAGAAATCTTAAGAAATGGTCAGCCGGATGAATCAATAAAGGTTCAAGGCTGGGTTCGTACAAAGCGTGAATTAAAAGATTTTGCTTTTATTGAAGTCAATGATGGCTCTTGTTTGGCTAATTTGCAGGTAGTAGTCAGTACAGAATTGCCAGACTACGAAGCTCTCTTAAAAAAATTAAATACGGGTGCCTCTGTGGAAGTATCGGGGGTATTGGTAGCTTCCCCGGCAAAAGGGCAACGGATTGAGTTGAAAGCAAATAGCCTAGAAGTCTACGGAGAAGCTGATCCCGAAACTTATCCTTTGCAGAAAAAACGTCATTCTTTTGAGTTTCTGCGTACTATTGGACATTTGCGATCGCGCACCAATTCTTTTGGGGCAGTTTTCCGTGTCCGCAATGCTTGTGCGACTGCTATTCACCAATTTTTCCAAGAACGTGGTTTTTTGTGGGTGCATACTCCCATCATTACAGCAAGTGACTGCGAAGGTGCGGGAGAACTTTTCAGTGTCACTAGTTTAGACTTGAAAGACATTCCTCGCACAGAGAAGCAAACAGTAGACTATAGTAAAGACTTTTTTGGTAGACCAACCTATTTAACAGTTAGCGGTCAATTAGAAGCCGAAATCATGGCGATGGCATTTACCAATGTCTATACATTTGGCCCTACTTTCCGTGCAGAAAACTCCAATACCTCTCGCCACTTAGCAGAATTCTGGATGATCGAACCAGAAATGGCTTTTTGTGATCTCCACGGTGATATGGATTTAGCTGAAGAATTCCTCAAACATATATTCAAATATGTAATAGAGAAATGCCCAGAAGACATGGAATTTTTTAACCAACGCATAGATAATACAGTGCTGGCAACGGCAGATAATATTATAAACAATCAATTTGAACGTATCACTTATACAGAAGCAATAAAACTTTTAGAAAAAGCTGATGTTAAGTTTGAATATCCGGTGAGTTGGGGCTTAGATTTGCAATCAGAACATGAACGCTATCTTTGCGAACAAATGTTTAAAAAGCCAGTCATTGTTACCGACTATCCAACCCAAATTAAAGCCTTTTATATGCGCTTAAATGACGATGAAAAAACTGTTGCCGCGATGGATATCCTCGCATCGAAAATAGGTGAAATTATCGGGGGATCGCAGCGGGAAGAACGGCTAGACGTGTTGGAAAAGCGGATACAAGCCCAAGGAATGAAGCCAGAAGATTTGTGGTGGTATCTTGATTTACGCCGTTACGGTACAGTTCCTCATGCTGGCTTTGGATTGGGATTTGAAAGACTTGTGCAATTTATGACAGGAATGGGAAATATCCGTGATGTGATCCCCTTCCCACGCACGCCAGAAAATGCAGAGTTTTAAGGATAGTTATAAACCGAGTTTATAAAATACGCCCTGTAAGATCCCCGACTTTTTAGAAAAGTTGGGGATCTGTGTTTTGAGTTTATGCATTTTTACTCACATTTTGCTCCTAACAATATGAATGTCAAAACCACAACTACGTGCAAGGAGAGCTAGGCATTCACTTATTGCCGGGTTAATAAGTGCGTGGTAAGTGTGTTCTTCTGAAAGCCTTTTGGATCAGAATTAGAAGCATTCCAATTCCTACAAACACCAGCGCCAAAATGTGACTTGCACCAGAAGCAAAAGCAAACAGAACCAGATTGAAAAGTAACGCGATCACCGGAACTATATAGGGAACCCGAAACCCGTTAGTTTCAGGTTCTCGGCGTTTTATGAGTAGCAGCGAGAGGTTGACAAGACAAAACATTGCCAGAATCAAGGTGGCGGTAGTTCCTGCTAAAAATTGCAGCGTTCCAGAAAGCGCCAGAAAAATGGCAATTGGTAAAATGACCAGCAGCGTTCGATAAGGCGTGGCTCTGTGTCGATGTAGTTTCCCTAACCAAGCGCTTAGAAGTCCTTCACGCGACATCCCAAACAACAGCCGCGATGCCGTGACAAAATTTAACAGCGCCGTATTGAGTACAGCAAATAGAGCAATAATTGTAAAAACGATCTGGGGAAAATTGGGCTGCGCTCGACGAACTACATCGAGTAACGGAGCGCTTGAAGCAGCAAGCTCGGAGGGATTGAGTACTTGAATAGCAAGCCATGAGACGAGTATATAGACTACGCCCGCGATCGCCAAGGCAAGTAAAATCGCTCTTGGCACGTTACGTTCGGGATTTTTAACTTCCTCCGCAACATTAACAATATCTTCAAATCCAATAAAGGCATAGAAAGCCAGTGCCGCTCCCTGGAGCACTGCACTCCAACCTATGGCTTGCTCGTTAGGGACAGCAGCAGGATTAGCCGCACCAGCACCGCTCAAAAACAAGGTTGAAACCAAAATTACAATCAAAAGACCGGCAACCTCAACAGATGTGCAAAAAATATTCAGAGCCGAGGATTCCTTCATGCCTCTGAAATTGACAAATGCCAACACCGAAAAAAGCGCCAGGATAATCAGCCAAGCTGGAATCGCTGGTATAAAAGCGTTGAAATAGCCAGCAAATGCTTTCGAGAGCGTCGCCATCGAAACCAAGCATGTACAAAACATTAACCAGCCGACTAATATAGAGAGCCAGTCGGTGCGAAATGCCCTGTGGACAAAGCATGCTACTCCACCGCTTTGTGGAAATCGGCTGCCCAGTTCGGCGTAACTTAAAGCCGTGAATGCCGCTACAATCATAGCGGTTAAGAACGAAGCCCAAACCAAAGTGCCGGCAAGTCCGGCAATTTTTCCGACTACCGCATAAATTCCCGCACCCAAAATATCACCCACTCCGTAAATCACCAAAGTTGGCAATCCAAACACTCGCTTGAGTGAATCTGCTTCTGCTACATTTTTTTGCATACAACGCCTAAGAGCTTTTTTTTACTCAACTGCTAACTTTTCAAACATCTTTGTTACTAGGTTGAACTGGTAACGAAGGTTTTGAGGCTGCGCCTCCAGAATGATGGTTTCCGAATAAGTCTGCAAAGGTTCTGGAAGCGAAGTTGCCGTCAATGGTATCGACGCTTGGAACACGGTACGCAGTGGAGAGTATGACTGGTGGTGACTGATATTGATATGCCCCGCTCGAGTGGCTTTGAACTTACAAGCCAGATTAAAACCCATGCCAATTTAAAGCATACTCCTGTAATTATTGTTTCATACAAAGACTGAGAAGAAGACCGACTGCAAGGATTAGAAGTAGGTGCAGACTACTATCTAACCAAGAGCCACTTTCATAATATAGGCTTGTGCAAGCAGTGATTGACTTGATTGGAGAGGCTTAAGGCATGAGGATTGCCATCGTCAAAGATACGCTCATGGCAGTGGAGATAATGCGTCGGATAGTCAAAAAAGAGCCAAATTACAAGTTGGCGTGGGTTGCCTACGATGGTGTAGAAGCTGTTGGTAAAGGTGCAGCAGACACCCCTGATTTAATTTTGATGGATGTACTCATACCCAGAATGGATGGAGTAGAAGCCACTGGTGCTCGCGGTTTAAGCTTATTGCGGCAAGCTGGTTGGCATACCATTGCCCAAGACGAAAAGACTTGCGTTGTTTATGGTATGCCTAAAGCCGCAGTAGACTTAGGAGCAGCAATAGAAGTTCTGCCTGTGGAAGCGATCGCCCCAACTTGTGTCAAACATTTACCTATTTACTAAATATTTTGTAATTAATATTTATACTTCTATTTATGTAAAATAATTAATATTTATACTTCTATTTATTTAAAAATTAATATACTATTCAAACATGAAAATTTTTAAAATTAATAATGCACATTGTAGTTTACAGCAAATTTCGTGTATTTGAACCACAATTTTTTGTCGGGGTGAGTTTAGCAAATATCCTTTCGGTTTAAGCTAGAGATTTAAATAAAACCCGCAATGCAATTGATGCTCTCTTAGAGCAGGAGGAATAAGAAAATAAACAAATTTTGATTCAGACAGAAACAATTGATGAAAAATATATTAGAGTTAGAATTAAAGACAAGGGGCCAGGAATTGAGTTAGAAAACCAAAAGTAAAATCTTCGATCCATTTTTTACGACTAAGCCAGTAGATAAAGGCACAGGCATAGGATTAGCAATTAGCAGTCAAATTGTTGATAAGCATAAGGGCTAAATTTCAGTTAAGTCCGAACCAGTACACGGAACTGAATTTACCATCGAGATTCCTATAAAAATAGACTGATATTAGGATTACTATTTGATTTTTGAACAACATGTAGGGTGTGTGATCGCAAAGTGTAACGTACCATTTCCAAGGATTTGGTGCGTTCGACTAAAGTCATAACGCACCCTACTTAATTTTTCTCTGGTATTGGCAGGAAATCGCATCAGGAGCAGTAATCTTACAAGTATATACAAAGATATAGCTGCTTAAAGGCGGCGCTACCAAAGTCTAACTTCGCAAGATTGTAAATCTTAAACTATACAATCAACTCAACTAAATTCAGGAATTTTAATATCCATTCACTAGTAAAAACAATAAACACTTGAGGTATGAGTTTTGAGTTATGTGTTTGTAATTTCAAAACTTACTCATAACTCAATTCTCATCACTTAATGCTTTATTTATGCCATTTGATTTTCAATCGCCCACCGCGCTAGTTCAGTGCGGTTGTGTAGATTGGTTTTGCCCAACATATTGGACACATGGCTTTCAACTGTACGCTGACTGACATTTAGCTCTTCAGCAATTTCGCGGTTTGCTAAACCCCTAGCAACAAACTGCACCACTTTTAGTTCTGTGGGGGTTAATTGTACATCGAAGGGAACTTGGATACGGGAGCCATTCTCCCCTCCTTTTGCCTGATGTTCTTTCCAACGAATGGTTTGCTTTAGAGAAGATTCTACCTGTGCTACTAGTTCCTCAGGCTCAAAGGGTTTAACCATGTATACATCAGCACCTTTATTCAGACCTTTAACTCGGTCTGCGCTTTGTCCCTTAGCCGAAAGGAATAGAACGGGAATCCAACTGGTGCGTTCGTTTTGCCGGACTTGCTCTACAAAAGTATAACCATCCATTTCCGGCATCATCACGTCACAAATGATCATGTCTGGAATATCCTGCTCTAAAATTTCCAGAGCTTCTCGACCATTTTCTGCGGTGATGACTTCATATCCCCGAAATTCCAAGTAATCCTTCACCAGCAAAATCAGGTTGGGGTCATCATCAATGAGTAGAAGTCGTTTGTGATCTTTCATGCTGGGTTCTTTCATAGCAGTGGCACTTGTCGCGCTTAGATCCATCAAGGTCTTGAATAGCAATCCTTTTTGGTGGTTTGTTGTGATTTTGTGCTTTTTCCTACTTAACTTGCCTTTGGTTCGTAAATATCTCAAAATAATAATTGCTTTTGAGAAACTACTATATCAATGGCAAAAGTCCAGTGAGGATACGTAGAGCATTAGTATTTATAATGCGTTATTATATATCGCTTTGAAAGGAGCGGGCAAAAAACTTCAATTGAATAATAATCTTTCAGATTATCAAATTCTTTTTGGCTAAATATGCTCCCTGTTAACAATTAACCCGCACTTTCCCTAGCTTGCTGTCTTACCATATCCTTCGGCTATTAAGCTGATATCAGTTGATTGCGAAAAACCGAAGCATTTTCTGACAAGGAATGAACTAGAAAAGCATACTCTTCAACCACCTTATTTCCTATTAAGTGTTTTTGTATAACCCGCTCAATAACTTTCACAGTTGTTTAGCGATCCCAGACTCTATCCGGGTAAACAACTATTATCGGCCCAGAGCAACAAACTCGCAAGCTGTCGGCTTTGCTTTGAAGTATGCAACTGGGATGACTCTGTTGGGAAAAATCTAGCTACAGCTGTTTTTAGCCGCTTGTTCAAGTTTTCCCTTGTTTCCAGACTAGCTTCTTTTGCACTATATTTAGGCATATTCTGAACAGTACAGATAAAAATATTTCTCTGAATTTTTCTCAAGTCCCGAAGTTTCTATACAATTACTTAAGGCTTTTGTTTGGGGCTGTTGAGTGGTTTTTCTTATTTCTAGACTAAGTTGGATCACTTTATTTTTTACCTATCCCACAGTCTCTAATTTCTGTTCTATAACAATTTCCATGCTTTGCAAATAAATTTGACCATATATAAATATTCGTAACTTAATCAAAAAAACCTGAAAGACTCAATAATTAGAGTATTTTTACTCAAAATAATTCTGTACCTGATCAAGTTCGGGAACCCGTACACTCCAAATTGTTGCTATTGCGCATCATCCTTCGCTAAATTAGCACTCAGGAGTTGAGAGTGCTAACCAAGCACGAAATTCGTATGGCAGCTGTATCTCTAAGCGTTTCTACCGTTAAACCTTTAGGCGATCGCGTTTTTGTGAAAGTGAGCGCCTCTGAAGAAAAAACCGCAGGTGGATTGTATTTACCCGATACTGCAAAAGAGAAGCCTCAAGTAGGCGAAGTAGTTGCAGTTGGTGATGGCAAAGTCAAAGATGATGGCGGCCGTCAGCCAATGGATGTAAAAGTAGGAGACAAAGTTCTTTACTCCAAATATGCCGGTACCGATATCAAACTGGGTACCGACGAATATGTACTACTTTCAGAAAAAGACATTTTGGCGATCGTTTCGTAGTCATTAGTCATTGGTCATTAACAATGACTGCTGAATAAATGGCAAGTGACAACTAAACATAAAGAATTGAACTAGAGAATTATGGCAAAGCGCATTATTTACAACGAAAACGCTCGTCGCGCCTTAGAAAGAGGCATGGATATCCTGGCTGAGGCAGTAGCTGTTACCCTCGGCCCCAAAGGTCGTAACGTAGTACTAGAAAAGAAGTTTGGTGCACCACAAATTGTTAACGATGGTGTAACCATTGCTAAAGAAATTGAATTAGAAGACCACGTTGAAAACACTGGCGTTTCTTTGATTCGCCAGGCTGCTTCCAAGACCAATGACGCTGCTGGTGATGGTACCACCACTGCTACTGTTTTGGCACACGCAGTAGTCAAAGAAGGCTTGCGTAACGTTGCAGCTGGTGCAAACGCGATTCTGCTCAAGCGCGGTATTGATAAAGCTACTAACTTCTTGGTAGAAAGAATTAAAGAACACGCTCGTCCTGTTGAAGATTCCAAAGCTATTGCTCAAGTAGGTGCCATCTCGGCTGGTAACGACGAAGAAGTCGGTCAGATGATTGCCGAAGCAATGGATAAGGTAGGTAAAGAAGGTGTAATTTCCCTGGAAGAAGGGAAGTCTATGACCACCGAATTGGAAATTACTGAAGGGATGCGCTTTGACAAAGGCTACATCTCTCCTTACTTCGCCACCGATGCAGAGCGGATGGAAGCAATCTTCGATGAGCCTTTCATACTGCTAACCGATAAGAAAATTGCCCTAGTACAAGACCTCGTACCAGTTCTAGAGCAAGTAGCTCGCGCTGGTCGTCCTTTGGTAATTATCGCCGAAGATATTGAGAAAGAAGCTTTGGCAACCTTGGTAGTCAACCGTTTGCGTGGCGTTCTCAACGTTGCTGCTGTGAAAGCTCCTGGTTTTGGCGATCGCCGCAAAGCAATGCTCGAAGATATCGCCATCCTCACTGGCGGTCAAGTCATCACCGAAGATGCTGGACTGAAGTTAGAAAACGCCAAGCTAGATTCTCTGGGTAAAGCTCGCCGCATCACTATCACCAAAGACAACACCACCATTGTTGCTGAAGGTAACGAGCAAGCTGTAAAAGCTCGTGTCGAGCAAATTCGCCGTCAAATGGAAGAAACAGAATCTTCCTACGACAAAGAGAAATTGCAAGAGCGTCTGGCTAAGTTAGCTGGTGGTGTAGCTGTCGTCAAGGTTGGCGCTGCTACCGAAACTGAAATGAAAGATAAGAAGTTGCGCCTAGAAGACGCCATCAACGCTACCAAAGCTGCGGTAGAAGAAGGTATCGTTCCTGGTGGTGGTACAACTCTGGCTCACCTCTCTCCCCAACTCGAAGAGTGGGCAAACAGCAACCTTAAGGGTGAAGAATTGACTGGTGCGTTGATCGTAGCTCGTGCTCTGGCTGCTCCCCTGAAGCGTATTGCTGAAAACGCCGGTCAGAATGGCGCTGTGATCGCTGAACGCGTGAAAGAAAAAGAGTTCAACGTTGGCTACGATGCTGCTAAGAACGAGTTTGTTGACTTGTTTACTGCTGGTATCGTCGATCCTGCGAAGGTGACTCGTTCTGCTCTGCAAAACGCAGCTTCCATCGCGGGGATGGTGTTGACAACTGAGTGTATCGTTGTTGACAAGCCTGAGCCTAAGGACAATGCTCCTGCTGGTGCTGGCGCTGGCATGGGCGGCGGTGACTTCGATTACTAAGGTTTATCTTGTGGGACGGGCATCTTGCCCGTCTTGATGTAAAAACAGCTGCTTCCTTGGGGGAGGTGGCTGTTTTTTTATTGAACCGCCATAGACGCCCGTCAGGGCGGTGTAGGGTAGACGCAAAGGGCACGAAGGAGGGGAGGGGAAGTTTTTAAGCTGTACCAAGAGCAAATTATTTAAACTTGAGAAATATTTTGAGAATTATTTATTTCACTCATCTGTAAAATAGTCTGAATCTATTTTTTTGATTTCATAACTAGATACTTAGTTTTAAAAGTGATCGCCCATCCTACAAATCCTACAAAAAAAAGTTGTAGAGTGTTAAAAAATAGCGCGATCGCACCCCTCCCAACTTTCTGTCTCTATGTTCTCTGCGCCTCTGTGGTTCAATTTTTTAACCTACAACTGATGAGCCAAAATCACTCCGAATCCACACCTCTGCACACACTCAACCCCCTAAATCGCTTTTCCGATAGAGTCGAGGATTACGTCAAATACCGCCCAAGCTACCCAGCCGCAGCCATTGATAAAATCTTGGAAGGATTGGCATCTTCCTCCCAACTAGTAGCCGCAGATATTGGTGCGGGGACAGGTATTTCTGCTCGGTTGTTAGGCGATCGCGGCGTGAGAGTAATTGCTATTGAACCAAATGCAGCCATGAGAGAAGCGGCTGAACCTCATCCTTTAGTCGAATTTCGGGATGGAACAGCAGAAGTTACCAATCTCAGCGATGCTTCTGTGGATTTAGTAACTTGTTTTCAAGCTTTCCACTGGTTCAATCCCCAGCCAAGTTTATCTGAGTTCCGCCGCATTCTCAAGCGATCGGGACGATTAGCAGTGGTGTGGAATAACCGCGACAAGGAAGATGTTTTGACTGTCGAATATAGTCGCTTGATACGTGCAGCATCGAATAACCACCCAGCAGAGTCGCGGATGCAGACAGTAGAACCACTATTTGCAACTAAACATTTTGTTAATATTCATGAATATACCTTTGTCTATAAACAACAGTTAGATTTAACTGGACTGATCGGACGTGCGATCAGTGCTTCTTACGTTCCCCGTCAAGGTTTAGCTTACGAACAACTTATTTCTGGTTTGCAAGAATTATATGAGCGTTGTTGCGATGAGCGTGGTTTTGTTGACATGGTTTATCGTACCAGCGTCCACCTTGCGGAGCCAGCATAAAATTCGTGGAAAGCCAGAAAAAGCTTCTATTTTTCACCTACTTACGTTTGTGGTGTGTTAATTTGTAAAAACTCTCTTACTCGCTGCAAATAAGTAGAAGCATCTTCCAACATTGGGAAATGAGCCGTATTGGGAATCACCACAAACTCAACTTTGTCGTTTAATGCTGCTGCTTGACGTCCCATTTCGGCGGGAATAATTTTGTCGTACTCCCCTGATATTATTAATGTTGGTTGCGCAATCCGAGCAAATTCCTGGGGCATCAACTCCGCTGCTGCTTTACTAACAGAAGTAAAAATTGTACCTAAAGCAGCATCATAATCCGCAATTAAAAAATCTTGCAAAAAAGCGCGGCGCTCCTGGGCAGGTATGGGGCTATGCAAAAATCGCGCCATAAACATTCGGTCTACTAATGGTATCTTTTCTAACCATTTAGGGCGAAATTTAACGACGTAGCCACCAAATTTGTAAAAGGCTGCAAACGCTTTTTCATCGTACTCAAAAATACCGCTACAGGCTAAGATTGCTTTTTCCACGCGATCGCTATAGCGGTTAAGAAATAAAGTACCAACAGAAGCACCCATCGAATGAGCATGGATATACACACGTTGAATCTTTAACTCGTCTAACAACGCTGCCAAATCGTGCGCGTATTCCTCTAATTCGTAGGTTAACTCTCTTGCTGCTTCTGATTCTTGCTGCGGTGAATGCGATTCAATCACTGCTTCACTTGCTTGAGCTACAGCAGTAGGTTTACCACGAGAACGCCCAAATCCCCGCAGATCGTAAAGCAAACAATCGAATTGTTCTGATAAAGCTGCGGCAGTACTTCGCCAGTAGCGAGCCGAACCAGCCCAACCGTGAATGAAAACCATCACTGGCTTTTCTAAGACAGATGATTTTCGTATCCATTCATAGTAGTGTTCAACGCCATGAACATTAATGTATGGCATCTCAATACTGAAGTGTAAAGTGTGAAGGATGAAGTTATGAAAAATTTTATCTTTTATCCTACCCTACGGGAAGCCGCCCGTAGGGCGTCTACATCCTTTATCCTTTTACGCTGATTCTGGTTTAGGCATCGTGGACGGATGCATAATCAATTCGGCAGTGGAACGTTTTTCCACCATTTCCTTCGTCACTGTACAGCGAGTCACATCTTTACGAGATGGTAACTCGTACATCACATCCAGCATCAGTTCTTCGACAATACCACGCAGCGCTCTTGCTCCAGTTTTCCGGCGATAGGCTTCTTGAGCGATCGCTCGCAAAGCTTCTTGTTTAAACTCTAACTGGACATTATCCATCTTCAACAGTTTTTGATACTGCTTAACTAAGGCACTGCGCGGCTGGGTTAATATTGCCATCAGCGCTTCTTCATCTAGTGGATCTACCACCGCCACCATTGGTACTCTACCGATGAATTCTGGAATCATGCCAAACTTAACCAGGTCGTCTGGTTCAAGATAGCGGAGAGTGTCTGCTGCCCGCTTTTCCTTTGTCTGTCCTTCTCCTGGTTGCACAAAACCGATTGACTTTTTACCCGTTCTCTGCTCTACTACTTTCTCTAAGCCAACAAAAGCACCACCGCAAATGAACAAGATATTACTGGTATCAATTTGAATACAGTCTTGATAGGGGTGCTTACGTCCGCCTTGAGGTGGCACATTAGCAATTGTTCCCTCTAACATTTTTAGCAGTGCTTGTTGCACGCCTTCACCAGATACATCTCGCGTAATGGAGGGATTTTCGCTCTTACGGGCAATTTTATCAATTTCGTCAATGTAGATAATTCCCCGCTGCGCCTCTTCGACATCTAAGTCTGCTACTTGTAACAGTCGCAGCAAGATATTTTCTACATCTTCGCCCACATATCCCGCTTCAGTGAGGGTTGTAGCATCAGCAACTGCAAAGGGTACATCAAGGATTTTTGCCAAAGTTTGTGCCAAAAGTGTTTTGCCACAGCCTGTAGGGCCAATCAGCAAAATGTTTGACTTTTGCAGTTCGACAGCATCATCTGTTGCTCCCTTGCCATTGTTTTTGGACTGAACCAGTGATAACCGTTTGTAGTGATTGTAAACAGCTACTGACAAAACTTTTTTGGCTTCGTCTTGACCAATGACGTGTTCGTCCAAATATTTTTTAATCTCTCGCGGTTTGGGGATTTGATTTAACGAGAGACTGGCAGAGCGGGCGCGGCGTTTTTGAGGAGGTTCTGACCGAGGTGCTGGTTGTGACGCAGCACTGTTAGTGTCGAGTAATTCCTCATCTAAGATTTCATTGCACAAGTCAACGCACTCATCACAGATGTAGACTCCCGGGCCAGCGATGAGTTTACGCACCTGCTCCTGAGACTTGCCACAAAACGAACATTTCAAATGGGAGTCGTATTTAGACATACCAGCCTCTTATTTCACAATGGTGACGTTTTCCCCTGCTGCGGGAAGATTTTGTCTATGGATGACCTGATCGATCAATCCGTAATTTTTGGCTTCTTCAGCCGACATAAAAAAGTCCCGTTCAGTATCAGCTTCGATTCTTTCTAATGGTTGACCAGTATGCTGGGCAAGTAACTGATTCAACTTAGATTTATGATATAGAATTTCTTTGGCTTGTATTTCGATATCAACGGCTTGTCCCTGAGCACCACCTAAGGGTTGGTGAATCATAATCCGAGAATCTGGTAAAGACATTCGTTTGCCAGCAGTGCCTGCACACAACAAAAATGCCCCCATGCTCGCGGCTAAACCAAAACAGATTGTGACTACATCAGGGCGAATTTGTTGGATGGTATCATAAATTGCCATGCCTGCTGTGACAGAGCCGCCAGGAGAATTTATGTACAGTTGAATATCTTTTTCTGGATCTTCGGCGTCTAGAAACAACAATTGGGCAACTATTGAATTGGCAACATTATCGTCAATTGGCGTTCCCAAAAAAATAATCCGCTCTCGCAGCAGGCGGGAGTAGATATCAAAAGCTCGTTCTCCCATGCCAGATTGTTCTACAACCATGGGGAGGATGTTACTGGGAAGGCTTTGGGAGCGCATTTCAAATTTATTTAAACTGCTGATTGGATAATTTCCCGACTGCGATACAAGCATAGAAAATATTTGATAACCAAAGAATAACAGCGGTTCAGACAGCCTACGCTGACTATGATAGCGACTGGTTTTGTGTTGTTAGGTATGTGTTAACCATTATGCCTCATATAAATTCTTCTCGTGTAAACACAGTATCAAGCCAAGGCGGCAAACGGCGAGGCAATTTATTTAAGTTTCCTTAAATGTTCCGCCTTGGAACGGGAAATGTTACCTTTTGCAAGCTATTGTGCTTCTGCTGGGGAAGTTACTTCGCTTGTTTGTTCCTGGGTTTCAGTTACTTCTGGTGTTGTTTGCTCTGTCGCACTCAAAGAACCTTCGGGTACTAGTTCAACTTTTGAGTGTTCTAAGAGCCAATCAATAGTTTTTTCTGTTATTAGTTCATTTTCGACGACTTCTCGTAGTCTATCTTGGTCAACCTCTTGTTCGGAGTACTGTTCCAGAAGTTCTTTGACTCTGGCTGCGACTTCTTCCTCGCTGACTTTAATAGATTCGCGTTTGCCAATTTCTTCTAGAGCAAGCGATCGCTTCAAGCGCTCAACTGCTTCATCGTGAGAACGTTGCCGCAACTGAGGAATAACATCAGGAGTAAACAATTTCTTGATATCTAGCCCTTGCTGCGACAGCCGAATAGCAGTTTGCGTCAACATATTATCGACTTCCTGCTCGATCATTGTTTCCGGCAAATCGACTTCTACATATTTCAAAAGTTCCTTGACTAGAGCTTCTTGCTGATTTCCTTTCGTTTTTTGTTCAGCCTCTTTTTGAAATCTTTCTTCTAAGGAAGTACGTAACTCTGCCAAAGTCTCAAACTCGCTGACTTCTTGTGCAAAATCATCATTGAGTTCTGGCAGTTCTTTTTCCTTAATTTCTTTGAGGGTAACTGTGAAAATCGCTGGTTTCCCGGCTAGTTCTTCATTAGCATATGGATCTGGAAAGGTAGCCGAGACTTCTTTGGTTTCGCCAGGATTCATTCCCACAATCCCGACAACAAAGCCGGGAATAAATCTATCTTCTTGTAACTCAACTTGAAAATCAGTGGCTTCTCCACCAGGAATAGCTTCAGGTTCTGCTGCTTCATCCTCACCCTCAGCTTTTGCCAGCACGCCTTTAAAATCTACTACAGCAACATCCCCCAATTGTGCTGGGCGTCCTTCTACAGGGATTAATGTTGCCATTTGCTGACGTTCGCTTTCTAGAACTTTGTCTACTTGCTGTGGATCGTACTTGATTTCTTCGGCTTTGATTTGCAAATCAGTGTATTGAGCCAAATTCACTTCGGGTGGTACATCAACAGCAGCAGAAATAGTCAGGGCTTTACCTGGTTCATAATTATTAATTAAATCCTCATACGAAGAACGTAATCGCGGTTGCCCGATCGCATTGATGTCTTCTTGTTTTACCGCTTGCGTAATTCCATCTTGAATTAGTTCTTCCAGCGCTGCTGCCTTGATTCGAGTTGCCCCTAGACGCTGCAGCAATATCTGCCGTGGCACTTTGCCTTTGCGAAACCCAGGAATATTGGCAGAACGAGTGAAGTTTTGAATTACCTGTTCGTAGGTTTGCTTGGTCTTTTCGGGCGTAATTTCTATTTCCAGACCTATTTGACTGGCGGGAAGTTTTTCCTGGGTAACTTTCATGCTTCGTCTCTATTGCTTTGTTGCTACTATTTCTTTTTGTTACTTTTACCAAAGACGCGATCTGCATAGCTCCTGGAAATCAAGCTCCCTCTCATCTCTAAATTTATGATTTCCAAACTTTGGGGCGGGAGCTACCCCCAAGCTTTACCAGCTTTCCCGATGTATGGGTGCTGCTGAATAGAGATCCAGTTTACTGCCAATGCGAAAGCTCTTGATACTCTAGCGCAAATCAGTCTATATTATTTAGCCTCCTCAGTAGCTTTTACCAGATAGCTGATGACGTGTTCTCCCAATTCGCAACAAGTGGTTGCAATTTGCAATTGCTTGTTACAACATTTGAGTAAACTGCTGGATCAGGAGAGTTGTTACTACTGGTTAGGTATTACCCAGAGTAAAAATTTGGGTTTCTAGCCTGCTGCACTTAAATCCATTTGGATCATAGTACATCCATAGTCTAGACAACTTTCATATTCTTAATAGGGATTCTGTGGCTGTTCTGAGACCTCACATCAGTCTTTAATAGCAAAACTGCGATTTGCTGTATAATATATATAATTTATAATTTTGCATTCAGTAAAAAACTAATAGCTAATTGTTGTAAAATGCAACATTTTTTTTGTAAAAGTAAAAATTAAGTAAATCACTGTATAAATTAGAAATTAAATTTTATTAATGACGAGTATTAGAGTATTCAAAGGTTTATTTAAATTTTTGTGTTGTTATTTTCAGTTAATTTAAGTATGAATTATGAATAAAGTCTGAGTTTAGAAAGTATCCGAGAAATGTCACAAGTGTTAAGGAGGAAGCAAATTTGTCGAAATCCTATCGTTTAGCTATTTTAGGAGCAACTGGTGCAGTTGGCAGAGAATTATTGGAACTTTTAGAAAGCCGTAACTTTCCCGTTTCAGATTTGAAGTTGTTGGCATCAGAACGTAGTGCGGGACAGATGTTAACCTTTAAGGGTGAAAATATTCTCGTAGAACCAGTCAGCGATGCAATGTTTGAGAACGTGGATCTAGTGCTGGCAAGCGCAGGAGGTTCAACATCCAAAACTTGGGCATCTGTAGCAGTAGAAAAAGGGGCAGTGGTAATAGATAATTCCAGTGCTTTTCGGATGAACTCCGATGTCCCTTTGGTGGTTCCAGAAGTAAATCCTCAAGCAGCAGCAAAGCACAAAGGAATTATAGCCAACCCCAACTGCACCACAATTTTAATGGCAGTAGCAGTGTGGCCGTTGCATCAAGTCAAACCCGTCAAACGTATTGTAGCTGCGACCTATCAATCTGCAAGCGGTGCAGGTGCACAAGCGATGGCAGAAGTAAAAACTCAAACTAGTGCGATTTTAGAAGGCAAAGAACCAACCACGGAAGTATTTCCTTACCCGTTGGCATTTAATTTATTCCCACACAATTCTCCATTAAATGATTGGGGATATTGCGAAGAAGAAATGAAAATGGTCAACGAAACACGGAAAATTTTTGACAATCAGCAGATCAGAATTACTGCTACCTGTGTACGAGTACCTGTACTTCGCGCTCATTCAGAAGCTATTAATCTAGAATTTGAGACACCATTTAGTTCAGAGGAAGCCAGAGAAATTTTAAAGAGATCTCCTGGAGTAAAGCTATTAGAAGATTGGCAAAAAAATTATTTTCCTATGCCCATAGAAGCAACAGGAAAAGATGAGGTTTTAGTAGGTAGAATTCGTCAGGATATTTCTCACCCTTACGGTTTAGAATTGTGGTTATGTGGCGATCAAATCCGTAAAGGTGCTGCACTGAACGCTGTACAAATTGCTGAGTTATTAGTAGAAAATAATCTACTGCAACCACAAGCAGCAACATACATTAGCTCATCGTCAACCAAAGTCCATAGCTCATAGTTAAAAGCCCAGTTCTTCTAAGATTAGCTATTTAAAATTGACTAATGACTAATGACTTGAAACACATTTACGGATAGGTTATTAATAGAGAACCACCAAAACAAAAAAACAAAAACTCAGGAGTGTAAAAAGGGTGGTAGATTTTGGTAGAGTTCTAACCGCAATAATTACGCCGTTCAAAGAAGACGGCAGTGTAAATTATGATGTTGCAGCACAACTGGCAGAACATTTAGCAAACAATGGTACAGACACAGTTGTGGTATGTGGAACAACAGGAGAATCTCCAACTCTGAGTTGGGAAGAGGAATACCAATTATTTTCCACTGTCTTAAAAGCAGTAGCAGGGAAGGCACTGGTAATGGCAGGATGTGGTTCTAATTCCACTAAAGAGGCGATTGCCGCTACCCAAAAAGCAGCTAAAATAGGAGTACACGGTGCCTTACAAGTTGTTCCTTATTACAATAAACCACCGCAAGAAGGGCTTTACCAGCATTTTCAAGCTATAGCCGTTTCTGGTGATTTGCCTATTTTGTTATATAATGTACCAGGTCGTACTAGTCAAAATCTTAGCCCCGAAACGGTTGCTCGCCTAGCAGAGATTGAAAATATTATTGGCATAAAAGAAGCTAGTGGTAATTTAGACCAAGCAAGTGAAATTCGTCGCTTGACACCAAAAGAATTTCAGATTTACTCTGGAGATGATTCTTTAACACTGCCAATGTTAGCAGTCGGGGCAAAGGGTGTAGTTAGTGTTGCTTCTCATTTGGTAGGTAATGAACTACAGCAGATGATCCAATTATTGGATTCGGGTAAAATCCAAGCTGCTAGTGATATTCATCTGCGACTGTTCCCCCTATTTAAAGCCTTGTTTATCACGACAAATCCAATTCCAGTTAAAAAAGCATTACAACTTCAAGGGTGGGAGGTTGGTTCTACTCGCCCGCCATTGTGCGAAGCTGACGTGAAAGTCACTCAAAAGTTAGAGGCAGTTATGAAGGAACTAGGTTTAATTTAGCAGGAACTGTCAGAAACTAAGAGACTTTTATAATTAGAAGCCATAGTTAGCATTATAAGTAATTTTAACAGTGTAGCAGGTATAATTCCTGTGCTAATAAAGAAAATTACTGCCAAATCTGCTTGCTTAAAGTACATTTTTATTGAAGATTACTGAACAATAAAACATCCAATAAAAACTCGACTAGTTCCTCGGTTTCTTAACCAACTTAATAGACAGATATTGTCAACTGTCTTAAAAGACTTCTAAATTCCAACATTATTTACAACAAAGAACAATCTAAGGAGAAAATGACTAAAAACGATAACAATTCCGCCTTAAAAATTATTCCATTAGGCGGCTTACATGAAATTGGCAAAAATACCTGTGTTTTTGAATATGATGATGAGATTATTCTGTTAGATGCGGGTTTAGCGTTTCCTACAGATGGAATGCACGGAGTTAATATTGTCCTGCCAGACATGACCTATGTGCGGGAAAATCGTCACAAAATTAAAGGCATGATCGTCACTCACGGTCATGAAGATCATATTGGTGGCATTGCCTTTCATCTCAAGCAATTTGAAATTCCTACAATATACGGCCCAAGATTAGCAATGGCAATGCTAGAGGGCAAATTGGAGGAAGCTGGTGTACGCGATCACACCGAATTAAGAACCGTTCTTCCCCGCGATGTCGTGCGAATTGGCAAACATTTTTTTGTGGAATATATTCGCAATACCCACTCCATTGCGGACAGCTTCAGCGTCGCTATTCATACACCACTTGGTGTGATTATCCATACAGGAGATTTTAAATTTGACCACACTCCTGTAGACGGTGAACGTTTTGATTTGCAACGTTTAGCCGAACACGGTGAAAAAGGCGTTCTTTGCTTGATGAGTGATTCAACTAACTCAGAAGTTCCTGGATTCACGCCCTCCGAAAGTTCTGTCGCTGCTAATCTTGACAGAGTTTTCTCTCAAGCCTCTGGGCGACTTTTTGTCACTACCTTCGCTTCAAGCGTACACCGCATCAATATTATTTTGCAGTTGGCGCAGAAGCACAATCGTGTCGTCGGGGTAGTTGGGCGTTCCATGCTGAATTTAATTGCCCATGCTCGCAACCTTGGTTACATCAAATGTAAAGATGATTTGTTGCAGCCACTGAATGCAATCCGCAATATACCAGATGAAAACGTATTAATTTTGACAACTGGTTCTCAAGGCGAACCGATGTCAGCCCTAACACGTATAGCTAATAAAGAACATCCTCATATCAAAATTCGACAAGGAGATACAGTAGTCTTCTCAGCTAACCCAATTCCCGGCAATACTATAGCTGTTGTCAACGTCATCGATAAATTGATGATGCAGGGCGCGAATGTTGTTTATGGCAGAGAAAAAGGTATTCACGTCTCCGGTCACGGTTGCCAGGAAGACCAAAAGTTGATGTTAGCATTAACTCGACCCAAGTTTTTCTTACCCGTTCACGGCGAGCATCGGATGCTGGTGAAGCATTCCCAGACAGCTCAAAGTATGGGCATTCCCGCCGAGAATATGGTGATTATTCAGAATGGCGATATTGTGGAATTGACACAAGAATCTATTGCCGTTGCGGGCAAAGTCCCATCAGGTCTAGAATTGGTCGATACTTCTAGTTCCGGTATGGTTAGTGCCAAAGTATTGCAAGAACGACAAAAGATGGCAGAGGAAGGTATTGTTACCATTGCCACCGCCATCGATTGGAGTGGCAAGTTGATGGCAAAACCAGAAATTCACCTGCGGGGTGTGGTGACAAGCATCGAGCGATCGCTTCTGCAAAAGTGGGTACAACAGCGGATCGAAGAAATACTCAGCGTACGCTGGACAGAATTTGCCCAAACTTTTGATGGCGAGCAACCAGAGGTAGATTGGGGTGGATTGCAAGAAGTACTTGAGCGGGAAATGGCGCGTTCCATCCGTCGTGAACTGCAATGTCAACCATCCGTAACGCTTTTGATGCAAATTCCCGATGAGCCTCCTGTAAAAGTTGCCGATGGTAGAAGGCGGCGTACACGTACTGCTGCTCAGGTAGCATCGTAGTAGTCCGTAGAGCTTGAATTGCTAGGGGTTGGGATAAATTAAAGCAAAGTAAGCAATCTTAGTTAGCTTTGCTTACGTCACATCTTGCGCCTCACCTTTAAAACACCTGGAACTTAAGTTCCAGGCTAACAATTCAAGTACGTTAAAACGGACTGAAAACCTCGCTAGTTTGCTTAAGCAGACTTTAGCTTTTTGCGGTGAAATTTATTTCTTGACGGACAAGAACTTAGTTGTAAAGTATAAGCTTTGCACATAGTAGCGTGACAGAGTATACCTGATAGTCAAGTTTTGCGAAGAAGCACCAATATGAGCTTTTTTTTAGAGCAAAAAGTACAAAACTACTCTGTTTTCTTCCTTTCGTAACTTTTTGCCAAGATAGCCCATCTGGTGTAAGGTTACGACTCAGGAACTTAATTCATACCATCATCAAATTCGATTTCAGCCCCTGCACTGGGCATTGAAGGGTATGGAGAGCGAGGCATACCTGTAGTGGGTGGATCGTCATCATTCAACAATGGCAGATAATGAGCTAGCAAAGGATCACAAGGGTTGAGTTTATTGGCTTGACGGAAGTGGTATATTGCCAAATCCTTCAAGTCTAATCCTAGACAAGCAACACCCATTAAAGAATGATATTCTGCCTCAGAGTCGTTAATTTCTAAAGCTTTACGGAGTATCAAAATTACATCAGCCCAAGCACCTTCTTTTCCACTATCTAAAGCTTGGTTGTAAAGTTCAATATCTTGACGCATGGCAGCATGACAAATCTTTGTATCTATAACTATTTTGATAGAATAAAGTTAAAGCTTGACTTAATAAAATAGTTCTATATTTAATCTTTAATAACGACTAAGTAAAAGGCAAATAATAGAAGGCAGATAGCAGAAGGTAAAAGGCTGTTTCCATCCGCTTTCTAGAAGTTGCTATTTTATATTTAATCATGTCCACCTACTTATCTATATCTTTACTAAAACTAGGTAAGGATTGTTTTGAATACTTATTTTTTAGTGAATCCACAGAAAAACTAAAAGCAAATTTAACAAAGTTATTGGCACGCCAAAGCGCAGATGCTCAAGAAAAGTTAGCTGGTATCCTAACTCAGCAGCAGCTTCTACGACTATCAAATTTGCTACCGAACCAAATAAAGTTAAGTTCCCTGCTAGGGTTGATCCTGCTGCTAGTAATAACCAGGATTGAGTATCATCATTAGGAATCAGGGGTTGCAGTAGAAGTACAGCAGGAACATTAGAAATCAGGTTAGACAAAATTACTGTTACACTCAAAAGTCCAGCAGAAGAGTTAACTGCATAGGTGAAAGGTTTGAGCAAATTTAATTGTTGTGTAACTTTAGTCAAAATAAACAGTCCGGAAAACATCACCAGCAAGTTCCAATCCACCTTCTTGAGAATGCGTTGAGGTTTAACACGACGCGTGAGAAGTAACAAGCTAGCAACAACTAAAGCTGACTCTGCTACAGGTAAACCAGCAATAAAGGCAATTAACAATCCGGTGGTAAGTACTAAGGTTTTATAAAAAAGGGGTTTGAAGACGCGTTGTTTACGAATAAGTAATTCTGTACAGGGTACGGTTGAGCGTACATTTGGATAAAGCAGGCACAGTAGGATTACTTGAATAGCTAAACCAGTTACAGCAACTGGAGTTAATGCCTTCATAAAATCAAGGAAGGGGATACCCGAAAAGGAACCAATTAAAATGTTTTGGGGATTACCGCTTAAGGTGGCAACAGAACCGATGTTAGTAGCCCCTGCGATCGCCAACAAGTAAGGTATTGGGTTCAACCGCAATGCTTGAGTGAGGCTGATTGTCAATGGCGTAAAAATTAGTACTAAGGTATCATTGAGAAAAAAAGCGGAGAGGATGCCACTGCTAAAAGTTAGGGCAATCAATATACCAAAAGGACTGCGGGTAAAGCGCAATAGAAATGAGAGTACTTGTGGAAAAACCCCGGCATAGGAAAGATTGGCATTAACCACCATCATGCTTAACAAAAATACAATGGTTGTAGAATCAATTGCATCCCATGCTTGCCGCAAACTCAACACGCCCGTCGCAATTAAAAAGCTAGATCCTACTAAGGCGATCGTGGCACGGTTCATGCGAAAGCCAGGAACATAGCCCAATGCCAACCCCAAGTAAGTAAGCCCTAACACGCCGTAGATAGCTAATTTGTCAATTGTCATTGGTATATTATTGAGCTATTTTTCTCTAAAATCAAAAAGCAGTATTTGTACCTACAGACAATCAATACAAGAAATAGATATGATTTGTCTGCAAATAAGTTTTGTAAATGTTAAATTAATATCTGTCTGTAGGTAGATGTCTTTATTAGAATTTAAATTATGTCAAGTTATGAATAAGATAGTATTGTCACACTTCCGATTCCGGGAAAATTGCGATTAACTTGACGTATTAATAAGTAGATTCTGATGCGAGTGGCTACCGAAACATTAGATCTAAGCTTTGTCTAAACCACATTCTTCCGGGAAATGCGATTTTTACCTTGTATATCTTCAGCGAAGTGGTGAAGACCCTCACGAAAAAAGAGGAGTAAAACATGAAGGTATTCAATAATACCACAAAAAAGATTTTTTTGGCTGGCTGGGTATCATTAAATCCAACAGAAGCTACAAATGCTAATGTTATTCAGCTAGGTTGTAGTACACCCAAACTTTACTTTCTTATTCTCCAACCATTACGTCATTGGCTAGACAGTCTACAAGTCCGCGATCGCCAATTCGCTCATCGTTTATGTACGTTCATTCCTGCTCAATGTCCCTTCGAGCGCGACGTTAAGTTATTCGGTAGAACCTTTTTTCACATTCCACCGATGTGCAAACTCAATCCTTTGTACGAACAATTAGTTGGCTTGCGTTTCCGAGCGCTATGCTATTTAGCTGATGAATGCGGCGAGGACGTATCACAGTACTGTTAAAGACTAAAAATTGTTAGTAGTTAGTGGTTAGTAGCGACTGCCGTGCGGGTTTAGAAGATAAGTTATCGGTTTGAACCGAAAGTTAATCAACAAAACCCGCCCCTACTAACTACTAACTCTATTTTTTTTGCCACTTTTGCAGTGCTTGTTGAGCCTTTTTATAAGCTGATGTCTCTTCTGGAACTAAAAGAACGGTTGCAATTGCTGCTTGGAATTGTCTTTGCGAAGCTCGTTTTATAGCTATATCTAAGATTTTTTCGCTCCATAGGTTGATCGCTTTTTGAGCTTGCTCAAAACCAGGTTCACCTGGTGCTACTTTTTTGGCTACTTCAATTGCGCGATTATAAGTAGATGCCTGTCCAGGCATAATCAAGGCATTAGCAGCATCTAAAAGAGTTTTATTACTCATATACTGCTTTGCCTCAATTCGCCATAGGCTAATAGATGCTTGTGCTTGTGGGTAAATAGATAGATCTTTACCAACCAATTGAGCTGTGGCTATGGCTTTGGCGTACTGTCTTCGCTGTGCGCGACTTTCGGCTAAATTTAAGATCATCCTGCTCCAAATTTGGATATTATCTTGAGCTTGTTTATAAAGTGGTTGATCGGGCTGAATTTTTCGCGCTTTGGCGATCGCTAAACTGAGATCCCTAGCTTGATTTGGACGAAGAGACATTTTTGCTAATTCTAACCTTGCCTTATTATGCTTAATGGCTTGAGAATTAGCACTGATTAACGAGGGTGACTGGCTTTTTGGTGTAGGTGCCGAGGTGACAGGAGAAGTCTTAATAAAATTGTTATCGTAAGCCGTATCTGGTGATATTGGCAGAATCTCCGTTTCGGTATCATCATTAATGGTTTTAGATGATGCCGAAAGCATTTCCACCACTTTCAAACCTCCTTGGTTGCGTAGATAAACTACTGCAACTAAGCCCAATACGAGCATTGTACCTGCACTCCATAAAAGTAGTGGATTCCACAACCAAGTGTTTGCCACCCTTTTATTTTTCTTAATCTTAGTTGAGGACAAAGAAGATTTAAGGGAATGGGAAGATATGGGAACGCTTTGTTTGTTTCCATATTGGTACGTGTTTGTGTCAGTATCAGGATTTGTGGTTGTAGTTGACTGCCACGCAGAATAATTTATTTGAGGATTAGGGTGGAGCGAAGGAGCAGGAAGTGCAGCAGCTAAAATTTCTCTAGAACCGATCATCGGTGATTCTTCCCTATCTTCATCCACTTCCAAAGTTGGCAAAATATCTTCCTCCTTTGAAGGGATAACAGTAACGGGGTTTTGCGTCGGACGCCAGTAGTGTTGACATAGCTCTGGTGTGCGCAGACTAAGATATCTTTCTAAGCCCTCCAAGGTGTTGTCATGATGGGAACGCAAAGCCTCTAATAGTGCTGCTGTGAAGAATCCGTGGCCTAATTCGCTACTTTCGTGGGAGAATTGCTCCGGTTGGCAAGAAACAATTGTGGGAATTTCTAGTTCCTGAGCCAGTTCAATGATTTCTTGTCCAACAAGATCAGTCCCTTTATTTGCAAAAGCACGGTTAATATCAAATATCAAAACTATCTCTAGTTCCGCAACTAGCAAGCTCTGCATAATGGATCTGACTTCGATGCCAGTTTCTTCTATATGTTCGGGGTTTGCTTCTGCTGGCATCAAATAATCTTGTCCGTTGTAGTTAACACCGTAACCACTGAAGAAGAACCACACTTTGTCTTGCGGTTGCCAACAGGCTGCTGCCAAATCCTCCAGCAAAAGCAGAATATTCTCCTTTGTAGGATAGGTAGATCTATCACCTAAAGGCGGTGAAGTATCTGTCATCAACAGACACTGTTGTTGCAAAAACCCTGCTTCTACTATTAAAAAATCCTTTAAGGCCTCGGCATCAGCTTGCGCACACCCTAAAGGTTGAAAGAACTGATATTGATTTATGCCAATGGCGATCGCCCAATTATTTGCCATCGCGCTCTGTGTCGGTTATTTTTTACTTACTTGAAATCGCGGTTGGCTTTGCTGAAAAAACAAAGCTAACCTAGTGTTTTATAGCTAATGCGAACATCATCTCATGAAGAGATTGAGTGTCATTTTTATTACTTACTTAACCAAGAAAATACTAGTATCGAATTCCACTTGATTGGTCATATTTAGGAGTATATGGGTTATGAGGAGTTGCAGTCATCAATCATTAAGCAGATCTTCTTTAGCAAAGCAAAATCCTCTTGAGAGGTTCATTCAACTTATGCCACTAATTGCGAAGAAAATCCGGATCGGTCATGCATTAGTTTTGTTGAGTCTTGCAGCTCCTATATGGCTGCTAACAGAAGCGATCGCCCCGAAGATTGTGCAAGCTTACACCACCAGAGTAGACTTAGCTATTGACCGCCTGCCAGAGGAGAACTACGAAACCCTGTTACGAAGGGCAGAAAATGCTGCTAGAGCAGCTGCTCAACGCAGTTTTGATCAAGATATATTAGTATCAGATGTATCTGTATTCGTTACCGTACAAAATCAAGGAGCGATCGCACCAGTTTTAGAATTAGCAGTCAGTCGTCAACAATGGCGAACTCGCCCCGATCCCCAACGCTGGGCAAGATATTTCAAGAATGCGCGATCGCTATTATTTATGAAAGACAATCTCACAACAACTACACCTGCCAATGTCACTCCAAATCTAGTTCCAGCCTCCGATCCCCAACCTAAACAGTAGTCTACTACTCTGTCAGAGTAATTTTACAGGGTTAAAATTCTCCACATCACCGCGTCTAGTGTGTCAGCCTCAACCTGACAATTGTTGGCTGACAGAGTACTACCAACCGCCAGCAAATAATACCAACTCTTCCACCTCTACCGCAGAGGCATTAATGAATTAGAATAATAAGGTTGTCAAAAATTGCGTTATCCGCTACTATGGCTGTTCCAAAGAAGAAAACATCAAAGTCCAAACGCGATCAGCGTCGAGCTACTTGGAGGCGCAAAGCAGCCCTTGAAGCTCAAAAAGCTCTTTCTCTCGGCAAGTCGATTTTAACTGGACGTTCTACATTTGTGTATCCATCAGCAGAGGAAGAAGAGGAAGAAGAGGAATCCTAAAACTGCTAATTGTTAACTGCTAATAGCTAATTGTTTTCTTACCATTAGCTGTTAGCCACTAGCTCTTACCGATTGGCGATAAAAAGTAATCATATAAAAACTAAAGTGTCTTCTTAAGAGCACTTATTTTTTGTAACTATGTTAGGAAAACACTTTCAAAAACCAACGCAGGAAGAAGGCGAACGCGTTCCACCAGGACAATACTTGACTAAGGGCTTCCCCGTATTAACTTATGGTGCCACTCCTCAAGTCAGTACAGATAATTGGGAGTTTCGAGTTTGGGGTTTGGCAAAAGCCAAGACATTTACTTGGCAAGATTTTATGGCACTACCCCAACATGAATTTACTGCTGACTTCCATTGCGTCACTCGCTGGTCTAAGCTTGATGTCAAATGGACTGGTATTAAAGTCACAGATTTCATGGAATTAATTGAAGTTGATCCCAAAGCTGCCCATGTCATGGAACATTGCTATGGTGGCTACACTACCAATATTTCCATGCCAGACTTTATGCGCGAAGAAAACTTCTTTGCTTTTAAATTGTTTGGTGAACCGTTACCTGCTGAACATGGAGGGCCGTTGCGGTTAGTTGTTCCCCACCTGTATGCTTGGAAAAGCGCCAAGTGGCTAAATGGCCTAGAGTTTCTCGAAAGTGAAGAATTTGGTTTTTGGGAACGTAACGGCTATCACCAACGAGGCGAACCTTGGGCAGAAGAACGCTACAGTAATTTTTAAAATAGCTAATATTTGAACGATAAGATCCCGGACTTCTTAAAGAAGTCCGGGATCTAGATATCTTAATACTAACCAATCAGTCGCTTTAAAAAAGACAACTTCCCTTGATAGGGAGCATATCGCCATTTTAAGTCTAGCCAGAAAGAATTTTGTAACACGCTTTTGTAATGGGAAAAGGTGTCGAAACTAGCTTTACCGTGATAGCTACCGATACCGCTATCACCCACGCCACCAAATGGCAAAGTTAGCACACCAGATTGCATGAGCGTATCGTTGAGGCAAACGCCGCCAGATGAGGTAGATTGCAAAACTCGCTGTTGCAGATTTTTATTGTTAGAAAATAAATATAGAGCTAAAGGTTTTGGTCGAGAGTTAATCTTTTGAATGATATCTGTAATATTGTTATATGTAATCACAGGTAAGATGGGGCCAAAAATTTCTTCCTGCATGACATCATCGTCCCAAGAAATATGATCAAGAACCGTAGGAGAAATATAAAGCTGATCCCGATGACTTTTTCCACCTATGATTATTTCACCATCATCTAAAAACTTTATAAGTTGGTCGAAATGTTTTTCATGGATAATTCGAGTGTAATCGGGACTATTGGTTGGATTTTCACCATAAAACTCTTGCAGACATTTTTTAATATTCTCAAGTAAAGGTTGTTTAATGTCTTGATGTACTAAAAGATAGTCAGGTGCAATGCAAGTCTGTCCGGCATTAACGAATTTACCCCAACAAATTCTTCTCGCAGTTTTTTCGATATCAATTTCAGTATCTACAATACAAGGACTTTTGCCACCCAATTCTAAAGTGACTGGTGTCAGATGTTTAGCAGCAGCTTGCATAACAATTCTACCCACAGCACTGCTACCAGTAAAAAAGATGTGATCAAACTTTTCTGTTAATAATTGTTGACTCGTTTCTATCCCACCTTCTACTATAGTAATATAATCCGGATCAAAAGTTATTTTAATTATTTTGGCTAACAAACTAGAGGTATAAGGAGCAAATTCTGAAGGTTTGAGGATGGCGCAGTTACCAGCAGCGATCGCACCTACTAGTGGGGAAATTATTAAATGAAATGGATAGTTCCAAGGACTGATAATCAAAACCACGCCTAGTGGTTCTGGTTGAATTCGTGCTGAGTAGGGAAAAAACTCTAAGGAGACTGCTGCTTTTTTAGGTTTAATCCAATTTCTAATATTTTTTATAGCATAATCTATTTCTTTAATAGTACTAATTTCTGTAAGATAACTTTCAAATATCGGCTTATGTAAATCTGCTGCTAATGCTTTTAAAATCTCCTGTTCATGTTCAATCACTACTCGCTTGAGACTTTCCAAATTTTTGAGACGAAAATCTAATTTCTTTGTTTTATCTGTTGCAAAAAAATTACGTTGTTTGTGGACAAGCTCACATACCGACGATTCAACACCCATTGTTTAACCTTGAAAAATCCGAGAATAACCTTACTGTTTCATAGGTAAATTCACAATAAATATACTACCTTTACCTACTTCTGAATCGACTTCGATAGTACCTTTGTGTATTTCGACAATTCGCCGAGAAAGATATAGTCCTAAACCACTACCAGAACGCTTGTGACTGCCTTGGCGAAATCTTTCAAACAAAGTTGTTTGTTCTTCAGGAGGAATGCCCACTCCTGTATCTGCAACTTTGATGGTAACGCTTTCACTAGAATTTGTAGATGGTGTGAGACTTACTGTCACCGAGCCAGTATCAGTGAATTTGATGGCATTACCAATTAGATTAGTAAATAACCGATGCAGTTCTAAGCGATCGCCTATGACTGTGCTTGTAGTTAACTCTTCACAGAGATCCAAATTTACAGCTAGTCCCTTTTGTTGAGCTAAAGGAGTTAACTCACCTGCAACTTCTTTTAGTAACTGTGCTAAATTCACTGGTTGAAACGCCAGAGCTTTACGACCCGCTTCAAAACGATAAACTTCTAGCAAGGTGTTTACCATAGTCAACAGGTTGCTGTTGCTACGAGCCATGATTGTAATCACTTCCTGCATTTGTGATGATAACTGTCCCAAAGCTCCCTCGTGAAATAACATCAGCATTCGATCTGCCGCGACTAAGGGAGTGCGTAAGTCATGAGTCAGGCGAGAGACAAAATCTTCTCTTTGGCGGGCAATTTCATCGCGTTCATCAATACTGTGCTTGAGTCGAAGCAGCGATCTCACTCGTGCCAATAATTCGTCTACGGTTACTGGCTTGCGGATAAAGTCATCTGCCCCCAAATCTAACCCGTGCGCGACATTGGGTGAGTCATGGGCAGTGATCAACAAAATCGGGACAAACGGCAAACTCTTATTTTCTCTAATACACTTAGTGACTTCGTAACCATCCATCCCTGGCATCATCAGATCCAGCAACACTAAATCAAATGGTGCTTCTGCAATTTTCGCTAATGCAGAAGAGCCGTTTTCTGCTGTGCTAACTGTGTAGCCTTCTTCCTCCAAAATAGTTTTAATTAAAAATACGTTATCTGGAGAATCATCTACTACCAGTATTTTATCAGAGCGAGAAGAGAGAGCATTCATTGGGGCTGATTTTTTGATAAAAGTTCTGCTTTGAAAGGAAATTTTTTGGTATATATTGTTTTTTTTATTTTATGTTTAACTTTCTGTCAAGAAATTTTATTTATCAATAAATAGTAACTAATCTACTGTATCAACAACAGATTGAGCTATTTAACAAATAATCACACTGTAAAATTATGGAATTTATCCAAAGAGCAAATAGCCAAAGTACTGGATCATAAAAATTAGGTAGTTGATGTTAGTTTTAACCATGACAGGCAAACTTTGCTACTGCACAACTAAGTGACACTATACAACTGTAGCGTGTGGAGAAGTTTGCTTGACTAATTTTTTGGCAAGCTTAAAATCCTTACCTCAAAATTAGGCAATCACACTCTCACCCCAAAATGAGCGATCACATTTTCAAATTTGGATTCAAATAGTCAGGATAACGCTTTGAATATTGCTTCTATTTGCGGCTTTAAGTTTGGCAAGTTTCACTCAATAATATACCAAACTACGTCTAAATCAATTTCAAAATATCAGCATAGCTGCTTGTTAACTTGTCAGTAGAAGACTATACTACAGACTTCTACCAAATTCGTTGCAGATTGAGTACAAATCCAGGTAGAAACTTATGAACTACTCCGACCTGCTATCGCTGAGGTT